>NZ_JAWIRR010000011.1:119119-129830 GCF_036320065.1 Stenotrophomonas sp. SMYL8 | reverse complement strand
AGCCGCTGGCGGCTGTGCGTGCGGGCGCTTGCGAAGCAATGCTTCGCAAGCAAAGCGCCCTCACCCATGTAAGCTCGGTCGCCGCTTGCTCGTGTGCGCAGTCCTGCGCACACGGCAAGACCGGGGTTGGGCGTCCTGCCCAACCCGCCCGAGGCATGCCTCGGGCCCATGCGGCTCACGCCCCCGCAACCGGACCCACCCCGCCTTCGACAGTTTCCCGCGGCTGTTGGTGGGTGCTGACCGTTGGTCGGCACGCTGCTGTTGGTGGGTGTCGACCTTGGTCGACACGGTAGATCCACGCCATGCGTGGATGCGCTTCGATGAAGTTTCGAAATATTCGATCTCGATCGGATTCCATCCACGCATGGCGTGGATCTACTAAACCTTTCGTGCGTAGGCTGCATCCCATTGCAATGCCCGCCCATGGAGACACCTATGTCCCTGTTGCGCTCTTGCCTGGCCCTGCTGCTCACTGCCACCGCCGCGCCGGCGTGGGCGACCTTTTCCATTGCCGCCTGCAACGAGGCCGGCGACTGCGGGGTGGCGGTGGCCACGCACAACCTGGCGGTCGGGGGCGTGGGTGTGCCGTGGGCACAGGCCAAAGTGGGCGCGGTCGCCAGCCAGTTCGAGACCAACCCGACCTATGGGTCGAAAGGCCTTGAACTACTGGCCAAAGGTCGCACGCCTTCGCAGGTGCTGAAGCAGCTGTTGGATGAAGACGGCAACTTCGATGGCACCACCCTCGCCGAGCGCCAGGTGGGGCTGGTCAGTGCGCGCGGCGGCAATGCGCAGTACACCGGCGCCACCGCGCAGCAGGCCAGCTGGGCCGGTGCGCACGGCGACGGCATGTTGAGCGTGCAGGGCAATGGCCTGGCCGGACCGGACGTGCTGGCGGCAATGCAACGTACCTTTACGGCTTCGCACGGAGCGCTGGCCACACGCCTGCTGGCGGCGCTGGAAGCCGGCCAGGCCGCGGGCGGCCAGCGCAGTGGGCAGTGGTCGGCCGCGCTGCTGGTGCGCACGCCAGGAGGCGACTGGCAGGACACCGACCTGCGCGTGGACGCCGACCCGCGTGCGGTCGCGAGGCTGCGCGAACTGTACGACATGCGCCTGTCCAACGAGGCGATCATCCAGGCCGAGCAGCGTTGGGAGAACGGCGATGTGGCAGGTGCGCGCGCTGCGCTGGCGTCCTCGTTGTCACTGGCCCACGGCTGGGACCGTACCTGGGCGCGCGCTGCGCGCCTGGCCATGCGGCAAGGTGATTTCGCGCTGGCCCGCGAATACCTGGCCGGCCTGCGTGCGCTCAATCCGGGCTGGGTGAAGCAGCAGCTGGCGCTGCCGTTGTATGCACCCTTGCAGGGTGATGCGGTGGTTGCACCCTGGCGATGAAGCACCGCAGGGAGCAGATCGTGCCGACCAAGGTCGGCACCCACCAGAACAGTTCAATCGGCCGCGGCGGAGGTCAGTAGATCGGCGTCACCTTCATCTGCGGCAGCGGGCGCGGTGCGCCGTCGGTGAGGTCCGGGCCGAGGTCCTCCCAGGTACGTCCCTGCTCGACCATCAGCCCCCACAACTGCTGCGATGCCAGCCGCTTGTCTTCCGAGCCCAGCTTGTACGACGGTGGCGCCGGCTGGCCACTGGCAACCATCGAGTACGCCGCGCGGTAGGCCAGTACCTGCTGCGCCGGGTCGTCGGTGCGCGCCACTTCCAGCGTGTAGCGCTGGTAGGCCGAGGCCAGGTTGCGCCAGCGGATCCAGTAATGGTTCTCGAACGAGAACGAACAGAAGCGTGCACCGGCCAGGCTGCCCTTATCGGCAATGCGGGTCAGCACCTCCTGTGGCATGTCCAGGTTCATGCCGCCTTCGTCGCCCTGCAGGCTGACGTGCACGATGCGGTCGCGGTAGCCCGGTGCGCGCGCCTGCAGCAGGTCGCGCCAGTTCTGCATGGTCGCCACCACCGCGAACAGGAAACGGCCCAGTTCTGCGGCCGCCAGCGGCGTAGCGATCGACTGGTAGGTACGCTGCCAGCCGTGGCGGTTCTCGGTGGGCAGGAACACGGCGTGTTCCAGCGCCTGGCGGCCACTGCTGCCGTGGCTCACGTCTTCGGCGTGCTGCGGGTAGACCAGATTGATGGCGAAGGTCGGCCAGCGTGGCAACGCGGCATCGAACAGGTGGATCGGGAAGTTGCTGCTGATGCCACCATCGGAGAACCAGCAGATGCGGAAAGCGGTGATCACCGGGCCGCAGGTCTGCCCGGCACTGGTCAGCCCTTCCATGCTGTCGGCCACATTGTGCTCCTGGTCGGCCGCAGGTGCAGTCGGTTCGCAGCGACGCTCGCGGCGCGAGGGCTCGTGCAGCGGCACCGCGCTGATCAGCAACGGGAAGCTCAGGCTCATGCGCGTGGCCACCAGCACCGGCAGCTTCGGCCCCTGCGGCAGGTGGTAGTACCGGCGCCCCTCCACCTCCAGCGGCGGGCCGGCCTGCGTCACCAGCCACTGCACCACGCTGGCCGGGAACAGCTGCTCGAACTCCTCGCGCAGGAACCAGAACTGCGCGCCGCCCAGCGGCAACGTGCGCGGCTCGTTGTGCGACACACAGGTGGTGATCATCTGCAGGCTGATCGCATGCGGGCTGTCCGGCTCGCCGGCATAGCGCGGCGCATCGTGCAGGTCGGCGAACGTGAGCGGTGCATCCAGCGGCTTGCCGGACAGCTGCTGCAGGCACTCGTGCAACCATTCGGTCAATGCCGGCGTGCGTGCATCGCGGCCGAGGCCGCTGCACAGGCCCAGCAGGTTACGGCGCGCCACCCGCGCTATCCGCAGCGCGGCACCGGCCACGCCGACACCGTACGCGCACAGCAGTGATGGCAGCAGCGTGGCGGCCACGCCGCTCCAACCGCCGCCCCACCAGCCCAGGCCGAGCAGCAGCGCCAGCGACACCAGCACCTCCAGTGGCGCAATCTCGAACACCGCGATGGCCAGGCACAGCAGCTTGTGTGGCAGGCGGGCATTGCCGGTCAGCACCACCAGCAACCGGTAGGCGGCGCGCGCGCCCCGTGCCGGCTGGAACAGGCTGTAGATGAAGCCGCGCCGCGACAGCTGCGCCGACACCGCCGACAGCCCGCCGTAGCCGGCATCGCCGGGCAGGTGCTCGCCGGCCTGCTGGCGGCGATCACCGCACGCCGCCGCGGCCGCCACCGCCGCGGCGATGGCGCCGGCCGAGGTGCCGCCGATGCTCTTGAATCGATACTCGCGCGCCAGCGCCAGTACCGCATTGGGGTACACGATGCCGCTGGTGATGCCACCTTTCATGACCAGATCGCAGTACTTCGCCGCCACGAGCCACCTCCCGTCTGTCGGTGCCCAGTATGGCAAGAGGCGCTCTCACAGCCTGAGAAGCGAGCCACAGCCCTGCGCTTTCATTGGCCCTTGACCATTGCCCTCGACGCGTCCACCGTGGGCACGCCGAAGGTATCCCTGCCGTGGCATTGATGGCGGCAGGGATTTAAACGGGAATCCGGTGAAGGCGCTTCGCGCGCCCATTCCGGAGCTGCCCCGCAGCGGTGAATGGAAACGAATCCTGCCAACAGCACTGGGCTCACGCCTGGGAAGCGGCAGGTAGTAGGTGGGCTGCGGCCCGTGTCCATCAGCCCGAATACCGGCCCCGGCCGGGGGACACGACCGTCCCCTGACTCGACCTGGAATCTCCGCGGGGAGGTTGCCGGGGCCGTCGTTGTCCTGCGCGTGCAGGCGGTGCGGCCGCGTGCGTCCTGTTCACGGTTTCCGGCCAGACCTGTTCACCCACGCGCTGATGCATGGGCCACCGCCGTTGCCGGCGGTCCATGCGGTACCTGACGATGACCGAGCTCCAACGCCCCACCCTGTCCCTGCCCGAAAACGGCCAGCGCCTGCTGCTGCACTCGTGCTGCGCCCCCTGCTCCGGCGAAGTGATGGAGGCGATCACCGCCTCCGGGATCGACTACGCGATCTTCTTCTACAACCCCAACATCCACCCGGTGAAGGAATACGAGCTGCGCAAGCAGGAGAACATCCGCTTCGCCGAACAGCACGACATTCCGTTCATCGACTGCGACTACGACACCGACAACTGGTTCAGCCGTGCGCGCGGCATGGAAAACGAGCCCGAACGCGGCATCCGCTGCACGATGTGCTTCGACATGCGCTTCGAGCGCACTGCGCTGTACGCGCACGAGCACGGCTACGACACCATCAGTTCGTCGCTGGGCATCTCGCGCTGGAAGAACATGGCGCAGATCAACGACTGCGGCATCCGTGCCGCGTCGCGCTATGAAGGCCTGCAGTACTGGGACTACAACTGGCGCAAGGGCGGCGGTGCCAGCCGCATGATCGAGATCAGCAAGCGCGAGCAGTTCTACCAGCAGGAATACTGCGGCTGCGTGTACTCGCTGCGCGATGCCAACCGTCACCGCCGCGAGAATGGCCGCGAACGGATCAAGATCGGCCTGTTGTACTACGGGCAGGACGCTGAGACGCCGCAGGGCGATTGACGTGTGGGCATGGGGCGGCCACGCTGGTCGCCCCTTCTGCTGTACCGGAACTGCCATGACCGCCCTGCCCGCCGATGTCGCCCTGCTGGTGATCGACCTGCAGCCGGACTTCATGCCCGGTGGCGCGCTGGCCTGCGACCAGGGCGATACGCTGGTGGCACCGATTGCCGACCTGCTGGCACAGCGCCGCTACCATACCGTGGTGGCGACCCAGGACTGGCACCCGGCCGACCATGCCTCGTTTGCCAGCCAGCACCCTGGCCAGCGCCCGTTCGAGACCATCCTGCTGCACGCGCAGCCGCAGACGCTGTGGCCGGATCATTGCGTGCAGGGCAGCGCCGGTGCCGCCCTGCACCCGGGCGTGGGCTGGACGGTGGCCGACCTGATCCTGCGCAAGGGCACGCGCCAACAGGTGGATTCGTACAGCGCCTTCCGCGAGAACCATGGCCCCGATGGCGAGCGCCCAGCTACCGGTCTGGCAGGCTGGCTGCACGAGCGCCGCATCCGCGAAGTGCACGTGTGCGGCCTGGCCCGTGACTACTGCGTGCTGTGGAGCGCACAGGACGCGGTGAAGTCCGGCTTCCGGGTGAAATTCCTGTGGGAGCTGACCAAGCCGGTGACCGACGCCAACGACGCGATGGTGCGTGAAGCGCTGGGCAAGGCGGGGATTTCGATCGCCTGAGGCGTGACCGCCGGGCATGGCCCGGCGCTACCGCGCACGTCGCTTATGCCGCTTGCGCGCTCCTGCCCACAACAACACAATCGATTCATCCAGCCCCCTAACTACGCCCCCCTATAGATCGCGGGACGGCCGAACCGGGGGCTTTTCATTGGATGAAATCAGGATTCGGTAGTGCCGGGCCATGCCCGGCGGACGCGGGATGGGCGATTACCGGAACACCACCGTTCGGTGCCCATTGAGCAGGATGCGGTGCTCCACATGGCGCCGAACGGCGCGGGCCAGCACCAGCGATTCGGTATCGCTGCCCAGCCGCACCAGCTCGCGCGGCGCCATCGCGTGGTCCACGCGGGCCACGTCCTGTTCGATGATCGGGCCTTCGTCCAGATCCTCGGTGACGTAGTGCGCGGTGGCGCCGATGATCTTGACCCCGCGCGCGTGTGCCTGGTGGTACGGCTGCGCGCCCTTGAAGCTGGGCAGGAAGCTGTGGTGGATGTTGATCGCACGGCCGGCCAGCGCGCGGCACAGCGTGGGTGACAGGATCTGCATGTAGCGCGCCAGCACCACCAGATCGATGCGTTCGCGCTCGACCAGGTCGATGATCTGCTGCTCCTGCACCACGCGCGTATCAGCGGTCACCGGCAGGTGGTGGAACGGCACCTGGTAGGACGCCGCCAGCGGCGCGAAGTCGGCGTGGTTGGACGCTACTGCGGCAATGTCCACCTTCAGCTGGCCGCTGTGGGCACGGAACAGCAGGTCGTTGAGGCAGTGCCCCTGCTTGCTGACCAGCACCAGCAGGCGTGCACGGCGGCGGCCATCATGCAGCTGCCAGTCCATGCCGAAGCCGGCGGCGAGCGTGGCCATGGCGGCGTGCACGGTCTCCAGCGGCAGGCCGGCATCGCGATCGAAATGCACGCGCAGGAAGAAGCGGCCGCTCTCCTCGTCGCCGAACTGCTGGGCGTCGAGGATGTTGCAGCCGTGGTCGAACAGCAGGCCGGATACGCGGTAGACGATGCCGGTACGGTCGGGACAGGACAGGGTGAGGATGGAATCGGGGCGCATCGCCCGAGTGTAGGGCAGCAGCCTGTCCTCGGGATCGATGGTCACCGATGCAACCGACCTGCTTGGTTCAGTCCCAAGCGATACTTGGGTTTCTCCATGGCAAGCTGGTCGGTCATGAACCTGTTGCAACTGATCCGCAGCTTCACCCGCACCGCAGAGACCGGCAGCATTGCCGCAGCGGCCCGCATCCTTGGCATCAGCGCCACCGCAGTCGGCCAGAACATCAACCGGCTGGAGGCGCATCTGGGCGTACGGTTGCTGAACCGAAGTACGCGCCAGCTGGCCCTCAGCGAGGCCGGCGCGCTGTACCTGGCGCAGGTGCGCCACATCGAAGCCGACCTGGCGCGCGCGCAGGCGATGGTCACCTCTGGTGACATCGAACCGGCCGGACCACTACGCATCGCCAGCAGCAGCGCGTTCGGTCGCCACGTACTTGCCCCCTTGCTGCCTTCGCTGCAGCAGCGCTACCCGCAACTGCAGCTGGAGCTGCGCCTGACTGACCGCGCCGTGCAGCACGGCCCGGAAGCGGTGGATGCCAGCATCCGCATCGGTGCACAGCTGGAGGACGGGGTCGTCGCACGGCAGCTGGCGCGCGTGCCGTTCGTGTTCTGCGCCTCGCCGGCCTACCTGAAGGCACACGGCACCCCGCAGCAACCCTCCGAGCTGAGCGGCCATCGCGGGCTGCTGCACCGCTTCCCCACCGATGGCCGGCCGCTGCGCTGGGGCCTGCTGAAGGATGGCCAGCGCGTGGACGCCGCACTGCCGCCGAGCATGGTCTGCGATGACATCGATGCGCTGGCGACGCTGGCCGCAGCCGGTGCCGGCATCACCCGGCTGGCCGCATTCGTGGCAGAGCCGTACCTGCGCGATGGCCGCCTGCAGGCAGTGTTCGGCGCCGACACTGCATGGCGCCCGGAGCCGATGGAGGTCTATTTCTGCGTCAGCGACCGCCGCGATTTCACTGCCAAGATCCGCGCGCTGTTCGAGCACCTGCAGGCCGGCATGGCGCCGGCCTGGCGGGTGTGAACCTCAGCGCGCCTTGAACACGCCGCGCGCATCGCGCGGCTCGCAGCGCAGGTACTGCGGCGCCGGTTCCACGCTGTCGCGCAATGCGGCGGCGGCATGCCACGGCCAGCGCGGGTCGTAGAGGATGCCGCGCGCCAGGGCTACCGCATCGGCGTGGCGATGGCGCAGGATCGATTCGGCCTGCTCCGGTTCGGTGATCATGCCCACGGCGATGACCGGCATGCGCACCTTGGCCTTGATCGCCGCTGCGAACGGCACTTGATAGCCCGGGCCGACGGTGATCTTCTGGCGCTCGTCCAGGCCACCGCTGGAGACATGCAGGAAGTTGCAGCCGCGCGCGTCCATCACCTGCGCCAGCGCTTCGCTCTGCACCAGATCCCAGCCGCCATCGACCCAGTCGCTGGCGGAGATGCGCACGCCCACAGCGACCTTGTCGGACACTGCCGCACGCACCGCATCGAACACCTCCACCAGCAGGCGCAGGCGGTTCGGCAGCGAGCCACCGTAGCCATCGGTGCGGCGGTTGCTCAGCGGCGACAGGAACTGGTGCAGCAGATAACCGTGCGCGGCATGCAGCTCGATCAGCTCGAAGCCCAGGCGCTCGGCGCGCACCGCACTGGCGGCGAAGGCGGCGATGACCTCGGCGATGCCGGCCTCGTCCAGTTCCTGCGGTGCCGGATCGGCGGCATGGAACGGCAGCGGCGACGGCGCCACGGTGGCCCAGCCACGCGCGTCATCAGCCGGCAACTGGCCACCACCGTCCCACGGACGCCTCACCGAGGCCTTGCGGCCGGCATGGCCCAGCTGGACGCCCAGCGGCATCGACGACCAGCGGCGGACGCTGGTCAGCAGCTGTGCCAGCGCGGCCTCGGTGCCGTCATCCCACAGGCCCAGGTCGGCCCAGCTGATGCGGCCGCGCGGTTCGACCGCGGTGGCTTCCAGGATCAGCAGGCCGGCACCGGACTGCGCCAGGTTGCCCAGATGCATGGCGTGCCAATCGCTGGCGCGACCGTCTTCGGCGGAGTACTGGCACATCGGCGCGATGACGATGCGGTTGGACAAGGTCAGGGGGCCGAACGAGATCGGCGAAAACAGCTGGGTCACGGCGATGCGGGGGTCAGGCGGATGGAGGGGGCGTATTGCACCGCCGCACGGCCTGCGAATCAACCGTCTGGATGGATCGCTGTTTCGTGGGGGCGCGTCACCGGTAGCGCCGGGCCATGCCCGGCGAGCGCGCAGCGCGGCCGCCGTTGCCCGCCGGGCATGGCCCTGCGCTACCGGGTCACGAAGCCCGCCAGGGCCTCGGCACAGTCCCGTTCATCCTTGAACTGCAGCAGGTCGTCGGCGCGGGTGCGGCCACGGTTCAGCGCGGCTACCGGCAGCCCCGCCTTGGCTGCGGCCTGCACGAAGCGGAAACCGGAATAGACCATCAGCGACGAACCCACTACGAGTACGGCGTCAGCCTGCTGCAGGTGATCGTGCACCGCCGCCACGCGTTCACGCGGCACGTTTTCACCGAAGAACACCACGTCCGGCTTCAACACGCTGCCGCAATGCGGGCACTCGGGCACCACGAACGCGGAGAAATCGGTCTCCAGATCGGCATCACCATCGGGCGCGATGCCTGCCTCCAGCGCGTCCCAGCCGGGATTGGCGTCCAGCAGGCGCTGCTGGAAATCCTCGCGGCCGCTGCGACGCTCGCAACCCATGCAGCGCACCAGATCCAAGCGGCCATGCAGGTCGATCACGTTGTGGCTGCCGGCACGCTGGTGCAGGCCGTCCACGTTCTGGGTCAGCAGCACCTGCAGCTTGCCTCGGCTTTCCAGCGCGGCCAGGGCCTGGTGGGTGCCGTTGGGCCGGGCCAGGCCGAAGCGCGGCCAGCCGAGCAGGCTGCGCGCCCAGTAGCGCTGGCGGGTGGCCGCCTCGCCCATGAAGGCCTGGTAGGTCACCGGCGGCGTGCGTTTCCACTGGCCGTCGGCATCCCGGTAATCGGGAATGCCCGAGGCGGTGCTGCAGCCGGCGCCGGTCAGCACGAACAGGCGCTGGGCACGGTCGATGAAGTCGGTCAGTGGCAGGGTCATGGCTGCCAGATGGGGGCGCGGTGGCGCCCCCGCAAGCGCCGGTCCGTTGGCCGGGTCAGGCCGCCGGCAGCGGCGGTACCGCGATCGGGTGGCCTTCCTCGTCCAGCGCGATCATCACGAAGTGGCCGCGGGTGCACAGCTTGCGCTCGCCGCTGTGCAGGTCTTCGGCGACCAGTTCCACCTCCACCTTCATCGAGCTGCGGCCGACTTCGACGATGCGGCCGATGGTTTCCACCATCTGGCCGATGCGGATCGGCAGCTTGAAGTCGACCTGGTCGCTGCGCGCGGTCACCACGGTGCGGCGCGAGTAACGGGCGGCGGCCAGGAAGGCGGCCTTGTCCATCCACGCCAGCGCCTGGCCACCGAACAGGGTGCCAAGGTGGTTGGTGTGGTTGGGAAAGACGATTTCGGCCATGCGCACTTCGGTGGGCGGCACGGTCTCGGGGATGGGGGTCATTGGGGGGCTTCGGTGTGGGGTGCTGCGGATTCTAAGCGACCGGCGTGATGGCCATCGGAATGCACGTGCAACGGTCACCCGGCAGCGGTGCCTGCGCAGGCCGCGCCTGCGGCAGGCGTTACACTGCGCCACGCCCACTGCCAGGACCGCCCATGCCCGCCACTTCTGACCTGCTGGCCTTCGCGCTGGTTTCACTGGCCATGGTGCTCACGCCCGGGCCGAACATGATCTACCTGATCTCACGCTCGATCTGCCAGGGGCCGATGGCAGGCCTGATCTCGCTGGGCGGGGTGGCGCTGGGCTTCGTGTTCTACATGCTGTGTGCGGCACTGGGCATCACCGCCCTGCTGATGACCGTGCCGTTCGCCTACGACGCGCTGCGCATCGGCGGCGCGCTGTACCTGCTGTACCTGGCCTGGCAGGCGCTCAAGCCCGGTGGCCGCTCGCCGTTCGCGGTGCGCGAACTGCCGCAGGACAGCCCGCGCAAGCTGTTCACGATGGGCTTCCTGACCAACCTGCTGAACCCGAAAGTGGCGGTGATGTACCTGTCGCTGCTGCCGCAGTTCCTGCATCCGGACGGCGAGGGCAGTGTGCTGATGCAGTCGATCGTGCTGGGCTCCACCCAGATCGCGGTGAGTGTGACCGTGAACGGCATGATTGCGCTGACCGCTGGCAGCATCGCCGGTTTCCTGGCCGCGCGCCCGACCTGGCAGGTGGTACAGCGCTGGCTGATGGGCACGGTGCTGGCCGGGCTGGCGGTACGCATGGCGGTGGAAGGGCGACGCTGATTGTAGAGTCGAGGGGGGGGGGGGGGGGGGGGGGGCCGGGGGGGGGGGGCGGGGGGCGGGGGCGGGGGGGGCGGGGCGCCGGAGGGGGCGG
>NZ_JAWIRR010000011.1:109346-119109 GCF_036320065.1 Stenotrophomonas sp. SMYL8 | reverse complement strand
CTGATTGTAGAGTCGAGCTTGCTCGACTGCTTTGCGCGAACGGCAGTCGAGCAAGCTCGACTCTACAAAGGCCCGCGTGCAGCATGACGGCCGGTAGCACCAGGCAGGCTCCGCCGGGCATGGCCCGGCGCTACCAACAAGAAACCCCGGCGTTGGCCAGGGTTTTTCGTTGCGACAGATCTGACCGTTTCGATCAGAAGTTCATGTCGAAGGCGACTTCGCCCTGCACGCCGACCTGGTAGGCCGAGACGCGGCGTTCGAAGAAGTTGGTCAGCTCCTGCACGTCCTGCAGTTCCATGAACGGCAGCGGGTTGCGCACGTTGTACTTCTTTTCCATGCCCAGCTTGGCGAAGTGCTGGTCGGCACAGTGCTGCAGGTACTGGCGCATGTCGCGGGTCGAGATGCCGGCCACGCCACCGGACAGCACGTCCTCGGCGAACTGCACTTCGCATTCGATGGCTTCTGCCAGCATGTCGTAGACCTGCTGCTTCATCTCGTCGTCGAACAGGTCCGGTTCTTCCTCACGCACCACGCGCACCGACTCGAACGCGAACTCCATGTGCGCGCTCTCGTCGCGGAACACCCAGTTGGTGCCCGAGGCCAGGCCCGGCAGCAGGCCGCGCGAACGGAAGTAGTACACGTAGGCGAAGGCAGCGAAGAAGAACAGGCCTTCGATGCACGCAGCGAAGCAGATCTGGTTGAGCAGGAACTGGCGGCGCTGTTCGCGGGTCTCGATGCGGGTCAGGCTCTGGATCGAGTCGATCCACTTGAAGCAGAAATCGGCCTTCTTCTTGATCGAGTCGATGTTCTCCACCGCCGAGAACGCCTTGGCGCGCTCTTCCGGATCCGGCAGGTAGTTGTCGAGCAGGGTCAGGTAGAACTGCACGTGCAGCGCTTCTTCGTACAGCTGGCGCGACAGGTACATGCGCGCTTCCGGCGCGTTCAAGTGCTGGTACAGGTTCAGCACCAGGTTGTTGGACACGATCGAATCGCCGGTGGCGAAGAACGCGACGAGGCGGTGGATCAGGTGACGCTCGCCCGGCGACATCTTGCTGTGCAGATCGGTGATGTCGATCTGGAAGTTGATCTCTTCCACCGTCCAGGTGTTCTTGATCGCGTTCCGGTACATGTCATAGAACTGCGGGTAGCGCATCGGGCGCAGGGTCAGTTCAAAACCGGGATCGAGCAGCATCTGCTTGGGCTTGTCGGCCATGGGTGTTTCCTTGAATTCCTGGGTGAGCCGCCGGGCATGGCCCGGCGCTACCGTGGGTGATGATCGTTGGCCGGGGTTGCCGGCCAGCGGCCGGCACTACCGCGCGGCGGTGCCGCTCTTACTGGCAGGCCTCGCAGGCTTCCGGGTTTTCCAGCGAGCAGGCGATGGCTTCGTCCGGGCTGAACACCTTGGCCGGAGCTGCGCTGCTCACCGTGGTCTTGGCGATCTTGGTGGCCGGGCGCGAACGCAGGTAGTAGGTGGTCTTGATGCCCTGCTTCCAGGCGTACATGTACATGGAGGACATCGCGCCGATGTTCGGGCTTTCCATGAACAGGTTGAGCGAGGCCGACTGGTCGATGAAGGCGCCACGCTCGGCGGCCATGTCGATCAGCGAACGCATCGGCAGTTCCCACGCGGTGCGGTAGACCTCGCGCAGCGTTTCCGGAATCTGTGCCACGCCGGCGATGGAGCCTTCGGCCAGCTTGATGGCGTCGCGCATGTCGGCGGTCCACAGGCCCAGCTTCTTCAGCTCGTTCACCAGGTAGCGGTTGACCTGCAGGAAATCACCGGACAGGGTCTCGCGCTTGAACAGGTTGGACACCTGCGGCTCGACGCACTCGTAGCAGCCGGCGATCGAGGCGATGGTGGCGGTCGGCGCGATCGCGATCATCAGCGAGTTGCGCAGGCCATGCTCCTTGATGCGGGCACGCAGGGCATCCCAGCGCGCGGTGTCTTCCGGCACCACGTTCCAGGCGTCGAACTGCAGTTCGCCACCGGCGGCGCGGGTGTCGTTGAACGACGGGTGCTTGCCGCGTTCCTGGGCCAGCTCGCAAGAGGTTTCCAGCGCGTGGAAGTAGATTGCTTCGGCGATCTTCTTCGACAGGGCGCGGGCTTCGGCGCTGTCGAACGGCAGGCGCTTGCGGAAGAACACGTCCTGCAGGCCCATGCAACCCAGGCCGACCGGACGCCAGCGCAGATTGGCGCGGCGGGCGGTTTCGATCGGGTAGAAGTTCAGGTCGATGACGCGGTCGAGCTGGCGCACGGCCAGGCGCACGGTCTCGGCCAGCTTCTCGAAGTCGAACTCGTTGTGCTCGTCGAAGTGGTTGCCCAGGTTGATCGAACCCAGGTTGCACACCGCAGTTTCATCGTTGGAGGTGACTTCCAGGATTTCCGTGCACAGGTTGGACAGGTGGATCACGTTGCCCGGACGCAGGGTCTGGTTGCTGGCGCGGTTGCACTTGTCCTTGAAGGTCATCCAGCCGTTGCCGGTCTCGGCCAGCGTACGCATCATGCGGGCGTACAGCTTGCGCGCGGAGATGGTGCGGTTGGCCTTGCCCTGGGCTTCGGCCTGCAGGTAGGCCTGCTCGAAGGCTTCGCCGAACAGGTCGGTGAACTCCGGCACGACGCGCGGATCGAACAGCGACCATTCCTGGTCGGCTTCGACGCGCTTCATGAACAGATCCGGCACCCAGTTGGCCAGGTTCAGGTTGTGCGCACGGCGGGCTTCGTCACCGGTGTTGTCACGCAGCTCGAGGAAGTCCTCGACGTCGGCGTGCCAGGTTTCCAGGTAGACGCAGGCTGCGCCCTTGCGCTTGCCGCCCTGGTTCACCGCGGCCACGGACGAATCCATGGTCTTCAGCCACGGCACGATGCCGTTGGAGTGGCCGTTGGTCGACTTGATCAGCGAACCACGCGAACGCACGCGGGTATAGCTGACGCCGATGCCGCCGGAGAACTTCGACAGCTGGGCGATGTCGCCGTACTTGGAATAGATCGACTCCAGCGAGTCCTGCGGCGAATCCAGCAGGAAGCACGAGGACAGCTGCTCGTGGGTGGTGCCGGAATTGAACAGGGTCGGGCTGGACGGCAGGTAGTCCAGGTTGCCCATGCGCTTGTACAGCGCCAGGGTCTCGGACACATCCTCGCTCAGCGCGCTGGCAATGCGCAGGAAGAACTGCTGCGGGGTCTCGATCACCTTGCGGGTGTGCGGATGGCGCAACAGGTAACGGTCGTACAGGGTACGCAGGCCGAAGTAATCGAAGTTCAGGTCCAGCGAGATGTCGATGGCATCGTTGAGCTTGCGCGCGTTGGTCTGCACGAAGTTCAGCAGGCGGTCGTTGATCAGGCCGACTTCATGGCCACGGCTGACCGACTGCGAGAAGGCGTAGATTTCCTGGCCCGAGACTTCCTTGGCGATGTAGTTGGCCAGCAGGCGCGCAGCGAGGCGGCCGTACTCGGGCTCTTCACCGATCAGCAGGGCGGCGGTGCGGATGGACAGTTCGTCCAGCTCGCGGGTGGTGGCGCCGTTGTACAGGCCGGAAATGGTGCGGGTGGCCACGCGCATCGGATCGACGGCGTGCAGGCCTTCGGAGGAACGCTGCACCGCGCGCACGATCTTGTTCAGGTCCACCAGTTCGGTCGTGCCATTGCGCTTGGTCACACTCATCGCGTTGGCCGTCGGCGGCGACGTCAACAGGAATTCGCTTTCCTTCTCGATGGTGGCGCTGGAATCGGTGGTCACGGCGTGTGTCCTCTTGGCGTGATTGGTGGGTGCTCGATGCATCGGGTGACGCAGCCCGGGACATGACAGCCCAGGATGGCAGGACGGCGTCGCAGGGGATGAGACCCTGCGCCTGCCACTGCCGTTGACGATCGCGGATGGGTACCCCGGGCACCCCCTGGAATTGGGGTTGCTGCGACCGACGGCCACAAGATAGTGGGGGTGATGGGGTCCGTCAACGCCAAATGTAGTGAAATTCGGCAATCCCTTGCGCCGCAAGGATCGTGCCATCGGCGCCCGGATCAGACGCTTCAGACCTGCCGGAACGGGCTGCGCAGTCAAGCCCGAAAGGCGTCATCGCGGTGGTACAACGCACCGCGAAAACGGAACAATGACAGCTTCACATGACAGTGATGAAACTGGCTAGGGACAACCCTGTGGATAGCTGGTGGGCAGCCGGTGGGAATCCGGTGGACGGGTGACTTCCGGCCGGTGACGCCCGCGCGCTGGCAGCGGATGCTGGCCGCTCGCTCCCGGAAAAGGATGCTCCGATGCACCTGCGGTTGCCCGCGCTGGCCCTGCTGCCTGCCCTGTTCATTGCCCCGGCGCTGGCCGCCGAAGGGCCGGACCTGCGTTCGGACCAGTGCGGCATCCATACCGACTAAGAAGTGCTGGTGGACAGCGGCGGCATCTGGCTGCGGCATGGCCCGCAGGCGCCGCACGAGGTGGTGTTCCACGATGGCGTGCTGAGCCTGGACGACACGATCGTGCCGGTCAGCGAGGCCGACGCCGCCCGCCTGCGGCAGATGGAGGCCGGGGCGCGGCAGCTGATGCCGGCGGCCACCGCGCTGGCCCATGAAGTGAGTGGGCTGAGCTTCGACGTGCTCGACGGGGTCTATGAGAGCCTCACCGGCACCGCCAACAGCCGCAAGGTCCGGCGCCTACGCCGGCAGGCCGATGACTGGATCGGCGGCACGCTGGGCAAGGGTTACTGGGAACAGGCAGTGTTCGGGCCGGGCTTCGAGGCCAAGGTGCAGGACATGGCCGAGTCGCTGTCCGCGTCCATCGCCCGCAGCGTGCTGTGGCAGGTGTTCACCGGTCGCAGCGATGCGATGGAGGAACGCGCCGACCGCCTGGACGCGCAGATGGAACAGCAGCTGGAAGGCCGCGCCGAGCGCATCGAGGCCCGCGCGCAGGCGCTGTGCCCGCTGGTGCAGTCGCTGGCAGACGCCCACGACGCGCTGGAAGTGCGCTACCAAGGCCAGCCACTGCGGCTGCTGGAGCGCGGCGAGAGCGTACGGGTGGAGCACGGCGATGGCTCGGGCCTGCATATGTCGGCCGGGCCGGATGAGCGGCCGCGTGGGAATGCGGTGGCGCCGACCCGGTAACCGCGCGGCGGATGCCGGCCAGCGGCCGGCACTACCGGAACTCTGGCCGGCAACGCATTTACCTGGGTGGCTCCCTCACGCCCGGTGCGGGGTACCCAGGTACTCGGCGCTCTGCATCTCGATCAGGCGCGAGGCGGTGCGCTCGAACGCGCCCTGCAGGCGCTGGCCGGTGTACAGCTCGATCGGCGAGGTACTGGCGGTGCAGACCAGGTTGACGTGGCGGTCGTACAGTTCGTCGATCAGGTTGACGAAGCGGCGCGCGGCATCTTCGTTCAAACGGTCGAAGGCGGGGATGCCGCCCAGCAGCACGGTGTTGAACTCGTGCGCGATCTCGATGTAATCCGACGGGCCACGCGGGCCTTCGCACAACGCGGCGAAATCGAACCAGGCAATGCTCTTGCCACGGCCGCGCACCGGGATCTTACGGCCTTCGATCTCGATGTTGCCGGGCTTGGCCGGCTGGCCGCCGCTCAGTTCGTTCCAGCGCGTGGCCAGCCACTCATCACTGTCGGCGGCCAACGGTGCGCGGTACACCGGCGAGCGGGTCAGCGCGCGCATCCGGTAATCCTCGGTGCCCTCGGCGTACAGCTCCACGCAGAAGCGCTGCAGCAGGCCGATGGCCGGCAGGAAGCTCTCGCGCTGCAGGCCGTTGAGGTACAGGTTCTCCACCGCCGTGTTGGAGGTGGTGACCAGGGTCACGCCTTCGGCGAACAGGCGCTCCAGCAGCCGTGCCAGCAGCATCGCGTCGCCGATGTCGGTGACGAAGAATTCGTCCAGCACCAGCACCCGCAGGTTGCTGCGCCATTCCTGGGCGATCTTCGCCAGCGGGTCGCTCTGCCCCTGGTGCTCGCGCAGGCGCTCGTGGACGCTGCGCATGAAGCGGTGGAAATGCGTGCGGTACTTCTGTTTGATCGGCAGGCCGTCGTAGAACAGGTCGACCAGGAAGGTCTTGCCACGGCCGACGCCGCCCCAGAAGTACAGACCCTTCACCGGCTCGGGTTTCTTCCAGAACGAGGACAGGCGGTCCAGCCAGCCGTCTTCGGCGCTGTCGACCAGGCCCAGGTGGATGCGGTCCAGTTCGGCCAGCGCTGCGTGCTGGGCCGGGTCGTTCTGCCAGTCGCCACGGGCAACCCCTTCCGCGTACCGCTGCGACGGGGTCAGCTCGGTTGCACTCATGCCGCCGCGCCCAGCCAGTGCTTCACGCCGTGGGTCAGCGCGCCACGCAGATCGATCAGCTTGCGGTGGAAGAAGTGGCTGGTCTCGGGCATGCGCACCAGCTCATGCGGGACATCCAGCGTGTCCAGCCACTGGTAGACGGCCTGCGGGTCGACGATCTCATCCTGCTCGCCCTGGATCACCAGCCAGCGGGCCGGCGGCGCGATGCCATCGAAGTCCCAGCGACCGGCCGGCGGCGCGATCGAGATCAGCGCTTCCGGCTGCAGCGCGGCAGCGGCCTTCAAAGAAACGAACGAGCCGAAGCTGAAACCGGCCAGCCACAGGCGGTCGTCCGGGCGCTGGCTGCGCACCCAGGCGGCGACGGCTTTCAGGTCGTCCTGCTCGCCCACGCCATGGTCGAACTCACCGGCCGACACGCCGACGCTGCGGAAGTTGAAGCGTACCGTGGCGATGCCCAGCTCGCGCAGCGTGGTGGCGGTCATGGTGACCACCTTGTTGTGCAGGGTGCCGCCTTCGGTGGACAGCGGATGGCAGACGATGGCCACGATCGGCTGCACCGGCACATCGGCCTTGGGCAGGTCAACGACCACTTCCAGCGGGCCGGCCGGGCCGTCCAGTTCGAGGCAGGCGGTTTCGCCGGGGGCGACGGGGAACGAAGGCTTGTGCATGGCACCATGATACCGTCCCCCGCCCCTGCCCTGTGCCCGCCCCATGCTCTACCTGTCCTTGGCCGTGATCTGCAGCGTGCTGGTTTCGGTGTTGTTGAAGGTGGCCGGACGCCGCCAGCTGGATGTTTCGCAGATGGTCACCTGGAACTATCTGGTGGCGGCAACGCTCACCGCCGTGGTGCTGCAGCCGCCGCTGGACGCACTGCGCGCGCCACACGCCCCGTGGCTGTCGCTGCTGGCGCTGGCGGTGGTGCTGCCGTCGATCTTCCTGGTGCTGGGCCGCGCGGTGGCGGTGGCCGGCATCGTCCGCAGCGACGTGGCACAGCGTTTGTCGCTGCTGCTGTCTTTGGCCGCCGCCTTCCTGTTCTTCGGCCAGACCGCCACGTCGTGGAAGCTGGCGGGGCTCGGCCTGGGCCTGCTGGCGATGGTGGCGATCAGCCTGCGCCCGCGCGGACCGGCGGTGGCGTCCTCACCGGGTGGCTGGGGCTGGCTGCTGGGCGTATGGGCCGGGTTCGCGGTGGTCGACGTGCTGCTCAAGCAGGTGGCGCTGTCCGGCACGCCGTCGATGGCGGCGGTGCTGGCCAGCTTCAGCGTGGCCTTCGTGCTGATGCTGGCACTTCAGCTGTGGCGGCACGCCAGTGGCCGCAGCCGACTGGCCTGGCGCAACCTCGGTGCGGGCGCGTTGCTGGGCCTGCTCAACGGCGGCAACATTCTTTTCTATGTGCACGCGCATCAGTCCATGCCGGAGAGCCCGGCCACCGTGTTCGCCGGCATGAACATCGGCGTGGTGGTGCTGGGCGCGCTGGTGGGCGTGTTCGCCTTCGGCGAGGCCACCACGAAGTGGAACCGCGCCGGGCTGGCGCTGGCAGTGCTGGCGATCGGCTTGATCGCCTGGGGGTGAGCATTGGTTGCGGCGGGCCATTTCCGCGCCCACGGTGGGATGTCACTTTTCTTTTCGCGCGAAAAGAAAAGTAACCAAAAGAAACGCGCCGCCAGCCGCGAGCCGGTGCTGTGCACCGGTACCCTGCGCTTCTCGGTGAACCAGGGGACGGCGCCGAACTCGCTACGCTCAGACATCGGCGCCTCTTCGCCCCTGATTCACCTGCGATGCTCGGCTCGCTTGAAGGCGGACTGGTAGATCAAAAGCAACGGCAGCATCCGTGCCTATCAAGGTCCCCCAGAGTTGATCGCCGGCGAACCTTATTTATCGAAGCCCAGCAGCAGCGGATCGTGGTCGGAACTGCGCCACGGGCCCTGCACGTTGCGGCCCTGGTAGCCGCTGGCGTCCTGTTCGTCGGCATTGCTGTGCCACTCGGCGGCACCGCGCAGGCGCTGGGCCATGCCCGGGCTCAGCAGCGCATGGTCGAGGCGGCCGGTATAGCCGTTGTAGACGTAGCTGTAAGGATGCTCGACCTGGGCGACCTTGAATGCGTCCTGCCAGCCCAGGTCATGCAGGGTGCGGATCGGGTCTTCCATCGCGTAGGCGTTGAAATCGCCCAGCAGCACCACGTCCTTCACCTTCAGGCGGCCAGCTTCGGCCTGCACCCACTGGTTCAACTGCTTTGCCGATTCCACCCGGGTGGCATTCCAGCAACCCTGGCCATCGTTGCGGTCGGCATCGCCGCCGCTGGCATCACGGCAGCCCTTGGACTTGAAATGGTTGGCGACCACCATGAACGGTGCGCCCTTGCCCTGGAAGGCCTGCGCCAGCGGTGCGCGGCTGTGTTCGGCGAAAGGACCGTCGGTTCTGGTCAACGGCTTGCCCAGCGGCTTGAACGCGCTCCTGCGATAGATGATGCCAACCCGGATCGGGTTGCTGCCCGGCCCCTCGCCGGCATCGACGAAGGCCCACTGCTTGTCGGCGGCAAGACCGGCGTTGAGGGCGCTGACCAGTTCGGCGATGGCCGACTGCGGGCCATAGCCATCGTTTTCCAGTTCCATCAACGCGGCGATGTCGGCACCGAGCGCGTTGACCGTGGCCACCAGCTTGCCGACCTGCGCCTTGTGCTCTTCCAGCGTGCGCGCGCCGCGCAGGGTCGGGAAGCCACCGCCCTGGCCATCGCCATTGAAGAAGTTCTCCAGGTTGAATGCAGCGATATGCAGGCTGCCCGGCACCGTCGGCACCGCCGGACGCTTCAGCTCGGGCAACGTGAGTGCACCCTCGACCTGCAGGCGCGGACGGCCCTGTGCGTCCACGTGCACGACACCTTCCACATTGCGCAGCTGCATGCCGGTGCGCAGCACCGGGTTGGCTGGCAGGTAGGCCACGCTGGCCGGGTCGCGGGCTTCGCTGCCGTCGTCCAGCAGCAGGCGGCGGCGCTGGTTGTCGGCCATCACCTGCTCATAGCCGGCAGTACCCGGCGCGGCCACTTCGGTCGGCTGCCAGAGGCGGCCATCGAAGGCCACGGTGAGCTGCCCAAAGCGCTCCAGGCCATCGGTGCCGGCCAGGGTGAGCGGTGCGGCGATGCGCACGCGCTGGCCATCCAGCGCACGCCAGTCGGCCGGCGCGGTGGTCAGCACCACGGTGGCGCTGCTGCGCGCGGCGGACGGCGACGCGACCGGTGCGGCCTGCGGCTGGGCCTGGGCAAAGGCGCCGGCCGGCAGCAGCAGGGACAGGGCAAGGGCGAGGGAACGGCGGCGCATCGACGGGCGACTCCATGGAAGAGGCGCACAGACTAACCCTGAAATGCGAAACCCCGCCTGCGGGCAGGGTTTTGACCTTGGTGGGCAAAGCCTGGGTCGTGCCGGCCGCGGGCCGGCAACCTCATGACCTTCGTGCCATGCGTGGTTGCCGGCCAGCGGCCGGCACTACCGGTTA
>NZ_JAWIRR010000011.1:74487-109336 GCF_036320065.1 Stenotrophomonas sp. SMYL8 | reverse complement strand
GCGCGGCCCCCCGGGCCGGCCGCCCCCCACCCCCCCCCCCCCCCCCCGCGGGGGGGGCCCCCCCCCCCCCCCCCCACTACCGGTTACTTCAGGTTGCCCAGCATCCAGTCCACGGTGGCGTGGATCTGTTCCTCGGTCAGCGCCGGGTTGCCGCCCTTGGGCGGCATGATGCCGCCATCCGGGCCGGTATAGCCCTCGATGGCGTGCTTGTAGAGGGTGTCCTTGCCCTGTGCGATGCGCTTGTCCCAGTGCGAATGGTCCAGCGTCGGCGCCATGCCCACGCCGGTGGTGTGGCAGGCGGTGCACAGGTTGTCGAAGATGACCTTGCCGTCCTTGGTGCCGCCGTAGGCCACCTGCGAGGCGGCCTTGGCCAGCGCGGCGGCCTTGGCCGCAGCCTGCGCGGCGGCGCCGGTGCTGCCGGCATAGACCGCGCCGGTGGGCGAGATGCGCTGCTCGGTGCGCTTGGCCGCGGTCGGCGACACCTCGGGCGGAATCCGGGTGTGGATGTAAGCGGCAAGGAGGATGAGGCCGAGGGTGATGGTCGCCAGCAGCGCGATCACCATGGAGAAGCGTTTCAGGAACTCCAGATCGTAATTCCGCACTCTTCGTTACCCCTGGCTGATAGTCGTTGGACCACGGCTGAGCGACTGCGTGATGGACCGAGTATAGAACGCGCTTTGCGTGCGACAACAGGCGTCACTGCTGGTGCGGCGCAGCATTCGGACCCGGTAGTGCCGGCCGCTGCCCGGCATCGCCAGCCCACCGGATGGATCGTGCAGAAGCCGGCCAGCGGCCGGCGCTACCGGATTACCGGGCGCCGATCGCGCGCAGGCAGAAGCTGCAGATCGCATCCACCAGTGCGTCTTCGTCGCGGTGTGCTTCGCGGCTGGGCGCGGTGGGGCCGACCATCGCCTCGGTGAAGGCGCCGACCAGGCAGGCGGCAGCCACATGCGCGTCCTGTGCCGGCAGCTCACCGGCGGCCACGCCCTCCTCCACCAGCCGCAGGAACACGTCGCCGAAGGCGCGACGACCGCGCATGCGCTCGGCTTCCACGTCCGGGTCGACCGGTTCGACGATGAAGGCATGCGCCAGCCCCGGCCCGGCCAGGGCGCGGCGGACGAAGGCGGTGATCGCCAACCGCAGGCGCTCGCTGGCCACCTCCGGGCCGCTGGCGATGCGCTCCATGATCGCGACCTCGTGGGCCACCGCGGCGTTGAGCACCTCCACGAACAGCTCGGCCTTGGACGGGAAGTGCCGGTAGATCAGGCCGGTGGACACCCCCGCCTGGGTCGCCACGGCGGTCACCGGGGCATTGCGCCAGCCCCCGGTGGCGACCAGCTCACGGGTGGCCAGCAGGATCCGTTCACGGGCCCCGGCCAGGCGTTCTTCCATCAGTGCAGAGCGTTTGTAGGCCATGTTTTGATTCTAGTTTCAATTTTTGAATTTGTATTCACTTCTTACCCGAACCCCGCTACGCTGGGGTTCAATCGCCCGTGCGGGCAGCGGTCCTGCAGACCGCCGCCCGCTCCCCCGCCGGGTGCGTCCATTTCCTGCCATCCCGCCGTGGAGCCACCACAATGCACGTGCCATCCCTGAACTTCGACCTTGGCGAAGACATCGACCTGCTGCGCCAGAGCGTGGCCCATTTTGCCGCCGCCGAGGTCGCACCGCTGGCCGCCGAGGCCGATGCCAGCAACCAGTTCCCGCTGGCCCTGTGGCCGAAGCTGGGCGAACAGGGCCTGCTCGGCCTCACCGTGGAAGAAGAATACGGCGGCACCGGCATGGGTTACCTGGCCCATGTGGTGGCGATGGAAGAAATCTCGCGTGCCTCCGGCGGCATCGGCCTGTCCTATGGCGCGCACTCCAACCTGTGCGTGAACCAGCTGCGCAAGAACGGCAACGAAGAACAGAAGCAGCGCTTCCTGCCCGGCCTGTGCAACGGCAGCCTGGTCGGCGCGCTGGCGATGAGCGAGCCGGGTGCCGGTTCGGACGTGGTGTCGATGAAGCTGCGCGCCGACAAGCGCGGTGACCGCTACGTGCTCAACGGCAACAAGATGTGGATCACCAACGGTCCGGACGCCGACGTGCTGGTGGTCTATGCCAAGACCGACATGGAAGCGGGTGCCAAGGGCATCACCGCGTTCCTGGTCGAGAAGGGCATGAAGGGCTTCTCCACCGCACAGAAGCTGGACAAGCTGGGCATGCGCTCCTCGCCCACCTGCGAGCTGGTGTTCCAGGACTGCGAGATTCCCGAAGAAAACGTGTTGGGCCAGGTCGGTGGTGGCGTGCGCGTGTTGATGTCCGGCCTGGATTACGAGCGCGTGGTCCTTTCTGGCGGCCCGCTGGGCCTGATGGCCGCGGCCATGGACGTGGTGATGCCGTACGTGCATGAGCGCCACCAGTTCGGCGAACCGATCGGCAGCTTCCAGCTGATCCAGGCCAAGATTGCCGACATGTACGTGGGCCTGGGCGCGTGCCGCGCCTACGTCTATGCCGTCGCGCGCGCCTGCGACCAGGGCCGCACCACCCGCCAGGATGCCGCCGGTGCCATTCTGTACGCCGCCGAGAAGGCCACCTGGCTGACCGGCCAGGCGATCCAGATCCTGGGCGGCAACGGCTACATCAACGAGTATCCGACCGGCCGCTTGTGGCGCGACGCCAAGCTGTATGAAATCGGCGCCGGCACGTCGGAGATCCGCCGCATGCTGATCGGCCGCGAACTGTTCCAGCGCACCCTGTAAGGCCAACGCGATGACCGTCCTGAACAGCCAGCTGCAACCGGGCAGCGAAACGTTTGAAAGCAACCGCGCCGCCATGCAGGCCGTGGTCGACGACCTGCATGCCACCCTCGCCCGCACCGCGCTGGGCGGCAGCGAAGCCGCGCGCGCCAAGCACACCGCACGCGGCAAGCTGCTGGTGCGCGACCGCATCGACGCCCTGCTCGATCCCGGCAGCGCCTTCCTGGAAATCGCGCCGCTGGCCGCGCACGGCATGTACGAAGACGCCGTGCCCGCCGCGGGCGTGGTGGCCGGCATCGGCCGCGTCAGCGGCGTGGAATGCGTGATCGTGGCCAACGACGCCACGGTCAAGGGCGGCACCTACTACCCGATGACGGTGAAGAAGCACCTGCGCGCGCAGGAGATCGCCGAGCAGAACCACCTGCCCTGCATCTACCTGGTCGATTCCGGTGGCGCCTTCCTGCCGCTGCAGGACGAGGTGTTCCCCGACCGCGATCATTTCGGCCGCATCTTCTACAACCAGGCCAACCTGTCCGCGCAGGGCATCCCGCAGATTGCCTGCGTGATGGGCAGCTGCACCGCCGGCGGCGCCTATGTGCCGGCGATGAGCGATGAGACGGTGATCGTGCGCGAACAGGGCACGATCTTCCTCGGCGGCCCGCCGCTGGTGAAGGCGGCCACCGGTGAAGTGGTGACGGCCGAAGAACTGGGCGGTGCCGATGTACACACGCGCATCTCCGGCGTGGCCGACCACATGGCCGACAATGATCTGCAGGCGCTGGCACGGGTGCGCGCGATCATCGCGCAGCTCAACTGGCGCAAGCCGGAACCGGCGATGGCGGTGCAGGCCAGCGAAGAACCACTGCTGCCGGCACACGAACTGTACGGGGTGATCCCGGCCGATACGCGCAAGCCCTACGACGTGCGCGAGGTCATCGCGCGCCTGGTCGATGGCTCGCGCTTCGATGAGTTCAAGCCGCGCTACGGCGCAACGCTGGTGACCGGCTTCGCGCATCTGAACGGCTATCCGATCGGCATCATCGCCAACAACGGCATCCTGTTCTCCGAGTCGGCACTGAAGGGGGCGCACTTCATCGAGCTGTGCACCCAGCGCAACATCCCGCTGGTGTTCCTGCAGAACATCACCGGCTTCATGGTCGGCCGCAAGTACGAGCAGGGCGGCATCGCCAAGGACGGGGCCAAGCTGGTGATGGCGGTGGCCTGCGCCAAGGTGCCGAAGTTCACCGTGGTCATCGGTGGCTCGTTCGGTGCCGGCAACTACGGCATGTGCGGCCGCGCGTACTCGCCGAACTTCCTGTGGATGTGGCCGAACGCACGCATCGGCGTGATGGGCGGCGAACAGGCCGCCAGCGTGCTGGCCACGGTCAAGCGCGATGGCATCGAAGCCAAGGGCGGCCAGTGGCCGGCGGCGGAAGAGGATGCGTTCAAGGCACCGATCCGCGAGCAGTTCGAACAGCAGGGCCATCCGTACTACGCCAGCGCGCGCCTGTGGGATGACGGCGTGATCGATCCGGCCGACACCCGCCGGGTGCTGGCCCTGGCGCTGTCGGCCAGCCTCAACGCCGCCCCGCAGCAGACGCGCTTCGGCGTGTTCCGCATGTAACCCGTGCCATGACCGAGTCTGTTGCCATGTTCACCAAAGTCCTGATCGCCAACCGTGGCGAAATCGCCTGTCGCGTCATCGCCACCTGCCGCCGCCTCGGCATCGCCACCGTGGCGGTGTATTCCGATGCGGACCGCAACGCACGCCATGTGCGCCTGGCCGACGAAGCCATCCACATTGGTCCGGCCGCCGCACGTGAGAGCTACCTGCGCAGCGATGCCCTGCTCGACGCCGCACGCCTGACCGGCGCGCAGGCGATCCACCCCGGCTACGGCTTCCTGTCCGAGAACGCCGACTTCGCCGATGCCTGCGCGGCGGCCGGCATCACCTTCATCGGCCCGCCGGCCAGCGCCATCCGCGCGATGGGCGACAAGAGCGCGGCCAAGGCGCTGATGGCCAAGGCCGGTGTGCCGCTGACCCCCGGCTATCACGGCGACCAGCAGGCGCCGGACTTCCTGCGCGCACAGGCCGACGGCATCGGCTACCCGGTGCTGATCAAGGCCAGCGCCGGCGGCGGTGGCAAGGGCATGCGCAAGGTCGAGCGCAGCGAGGACTTCGTCGATGCGCTGGCCAGCTGCCAGCGCGAGGCGGCCTCGGCGTTCGGCAACGACCACGTGCTGGTCGAGAAGTATGTCGAGCGCCCGCGCCATATCGAGATCCAGGTGTTCGGCGACAGCCACGGTGAGGCGGTCTACCTGTTCGAGCGCGACTGCTCGGTGCAGCGCCGCCACCAGAAGGTGCTGGAAGAGGCGCCGGCGCCGGGCATGAGCACAGAACGTCGTGCTGCAATGGGCAAGGCGGCAGTCGATGCCGCGCGCGCGGTGGGCTACGTCGGTGCCGGCACGGTGGAGTTCATCGCCGGCCCGGACGGCGATTTCTACTTCATGGAAATGAACACCCGCCTGCAGGTCGAGCACCCGGTGACCGAGTACATCACCGGTACCGACCTGGTGGAGTGGCAGCTGCGCGTGGCCTCGGGCCAGCCGCTGCCGCTGCGCCAGGAACAGCTGGCGATCCACGGCCACGCCATCGAAGCGCGCCTGTACGCCGAAGACGCCGACCGGGGCTTCCTGCCCTCCACCGGCAGCCTGCGCCGCCTGCGCCTGCCGACCCCGTCGGCCCATGTGCGCGTGGATACCGGCGTGGAGGAAGGCGACAGCATCACCCCGTACTACGATCCGATGATTGCCAAGCTGATCGTCTGGGACGTGGACCGCGATGCCGCCCTGCGCCGCATGAGCCAGGCGCTGGCGGACTGCCAGGTGGTGGGCGTGACCACCAATGCCGGCTTCCTGCGCCGCCTGGTGAACACCGATTCGTTCGCGCACGCCAAGCTGGACACCGCGCTGATCGAACGCGAACAGGCGGCATTGAGTGCAGTGGGCGACTCGGATGATGCCCTGTGGCTGCTGGCCGCCGTGGCTGCGGTTGCAAGCACGGGCGGCGCCAGCACCGACGCGCGCGATCCGCATTCGCCGTGGCAGGCCCAGGACGGCTGGCGCCTTGGCGCATCGGCACCGCGCGTGCTGCCGCTGCAGCAGGGCGAACGCAAGCAAACACTGAAAGTGTGGGCGCAGGCCGATGGTTGGCGCGTGCAGCGCGATGACGCCGCGCCGGTGCAGATGCTTGGCACGGCCGATGCGCAGCATCTGACCGTGCAGCTGGGCGAGCGCCGCTGGTCACCGCAGCTGCTGCGCGAAGGCGACCAGCTGTATCTGTTCGGCGCCGATGGCCAGCACCGCTTCACCCTGCACGATCCGGTGGGCGAATCGGACCACGCCGTGGCCGATGCCGGCAGCCTGCTGGCGCCGATGCCGGGCAGGATCGTCGCGACACTGGTCGCGGCCGGTACCGAGGTCAAGCGCGGCACGCCGCTGGTGGTGCTGGAAGCGATGAAGATGGAGCACACCCTGCAGGCACCGGCAGACGGCACGGTGAAGGGTTACCGCGCCAAGGCCGGCGACCAGGTGGGTGACGGTGCGGTGCTGGTGGACTTCGAAGCGGCGTGATGTGGCGGGGGCCGCGCGGGTTCAGACCGCGCGGTCCTCGGGATTCCAGATCACACCTGCCGGGTCCAGTTCGGTCGTGGTTATGGTCGGGGCACGCCAGCCAAAACCGCATACGGCGAGGACGCCCTCGGAACGCGGATCTAGGCCAAATTCGTGCTCGATGGGCCAGGTCGCCGACGACGCCTCCGACCTGGACACCGCGCTGAAACTGCGTCGCAGGAACGTCAAGCTGGCCTCTCCGGTGCGCTCTTCCAACGTTTCTGGAACCACGGTGCCATGCCCAGCAGGACCACTGGCCTGTACCGGCTCGGCGCGCCTTGCTTGACGCTGCGCTGCGGCACGCTCGCGGTAGTCACACGTGGTCTAATCGGCGGACATTGACCCACAAGGAGTGTTTCCGATGTCCGCAAAGTCCCCGATGACCACTGTCAATGCCGGTCGGCTGCTCGACCTGCTGTGTTCTGACGACGCCTTCCGCGCAGAGTTCACAGCCGATGCCGGCGCTGCGATGGCGCGGCATGGGCTGCAGGCACAGTCCGGCACAAGCCCCTGCGCCATCCACAACGTCCTGGCCAGCAAGGAAGAGTTCCAACAGGTGCGCCAGCAGATCGCCGCGCTCCTGGCCCAGCGCGCCGCATTCAATGTCCCCTTCATGTTCGAATCCGGGCATCTGCAGGGAAGCGTGCACCACTCCGCCGTACCGCAGGCCGCTTGAACGCCCCTCAATCCACTTCAGAGGTAAATCCGATGCTGCCGTTCACTCGTGCCCCGTTCTCCAGCGAACACACCACCACCGAGTCGCCGCGCTTTGAGCCGCAAACCGCCATTGCCCTGCTCGATCGCTTGTGCAGCGACGACGTGTTCCGTGCGCAGTTCAGCAGGAATCCGCTGCCGGCCTGCCGACAGATCGGCCTGGCATTCGACTCGATGGCGCAGGTGCCGCCTTGCCTGAGCACCGGCAAGCTGGCCAGCAAGGAAGAGCTGAGCCAGGCCCGCGATGCCCTGGTGAACTATCTCTCCAGCCACCGCGCAGCCATGACCGTGGTCTTCACCTTCGAAGCCGGTCACGTCCACCGCATCATCCAGTAATGCACCCGACAAGGGGCGCTGGGTACTCCAGCGCCCTGCCGGGCTTGTTCAATCGCGGGCCTCGCGCTTCCAGACATGCCCCGCAGGGTCCAGCTCCGCCGTGGTCATGCTCTGCGCACGCCAACCGAATCCGCACACCGCCATTGCGCCGTCGACCATCGGGTCGAACCCGAGCAGCGACTCGATCTCCGTCTCATTGATCGCCGCGGTGACGAAGCCGCCCAAGCCATTGGCCGTGGCCGCTGTATACAGTGCCTGCGACACATGGCCGACATCCAGGCTCACGGCGCGATAGGCCTTGGCGTGGTTGCGGTACTTCCAGAAGTTGCGACCGAAACGGCAGACCAGCACCACCATGGCGTGGGCCGAAGCGAACCAGTGCTGGCCCGACAACAGGCGCAGGCAGAAATCGTCCAGCTGGGCGGGCTGTGCCTGTTGCCGTGCCAGCTCGTGAGCCACGGCATGATAGTGATACAACCCAGGCTGCAGGCCATCGACCTTGCGCGCAATCACGTACGCTTCCAGCGGATGCAGGCTACCCGCGGACGGTACATTCTTCTTCAGGAAGCGCACGCCGGGTTCGGTTTCCACCTGTGCCTGCGCCATCAGCACGTGCTGCATCATGCCGGCCAGCATCTCCAGCGATAGAGGCTTGTCCTCGGCGTAGTTGCGGCAGGTGGTACGTGCAGCCAACAGCTGCGCCACGGCATCGGGTGCCGCGACCGGCAGAGCGATGGCACCCGGCTGCCGCTCCGGGGCTTCGGTCGGTGGCTTGCCGAGCTGCTGCACCAGGTCCTGTGCGGTCACCATCCGGTGCTTCTCCATATCGCCGGCACTGTCTACGCCCGCCCAGCGGGAATGGCGATGATGGATGGCTGACAAGGCCCACCAGTGCCCGTCGCGAACACGCTGGTCGGCCTGTCGCGCCGCCTCGGGCGCGCCCTCCTCGGCGATGAGCAACCCCGCCTCCAGCAGCGATGCGACTCGGGCGCGGTTCTGCAGGTCATCCGGCAAGACCTGCCAGCGCTCCGCGCTGGTCTGCAACAGCAACGCACAAGCGTCAGCATCGAGCGTCACAGGCTGATCGAGATGGGCAGCACGCACCTGCAACTGCTGCACGAACTCCACACCGGTTCCACCAGCCAGCAGGCTGTTCAGGGAGAACGATGGTTGTTCATCGGGAACAACAGCCAGCGCGTGGCATCGGCGGTACCGCGAAGAGGTCATCGACGTTCCTGTGGCAAATGGGATTCCAGCAATGTGCTGCCGGTGGAGCTGGGTAAGTATGGCCCAGTACCGCGTTCAAGACCCATCGATCCGCGCCGCTATGACTACGGTCAAAGGCACGCGCCACTTGTTCGACCTTCCCTGTCTCCTTGGATCCCACGCTCATGACCAACCGCAAATCCCCACTGTCCCTCGCTGACGCCACCACGCTGCTTGATCTGCTCACCACCGACGCAGACTTCCGCACAGCATTCAAGCAGGACCCGGCAACAGCCCTGCAGCAGATCAGTGTCGAGGCGGGTGCCGCCGCGCAGGGCTGCATGCTGTCCGCCGACCTGGCCTCCAATGAAGATCTGGCCGCTGCACGCGACAATCTGGTGCAGCAGCTGACCGAGCGCGCGGTGTTCAGCCATCCGCATTGCTTCATCGACGGTTCGCAGGCGCCGACGCCCTGACCTTGGTGCTGATCGCTCAGGATGCGTCCGGTGAGAGGGCGCATCCCGGGCGTGATGGCCCACGCTGGCTGTCGCCTACATTCAATGCCTGCAACACGGACGAGCCTGCGAATTCGGTATAGGCGCGCCCACGGTGCCGACGCATCCAGTCCAGCTGCGACTGCTGCTCCTGTATCGCGCCCTGTGCGGCGTAGGCCGCTGCCAGCACGCTGTGGACCTGGAACAGCTCGCTGCCATCAACCATCGCCTGCAGCATCTTGATTGCCTGCGCGCTGTCACCGGACAGATGCAACGCATTGGCCTTGACCACCGCCGCCAACTGGCGCGCACGTGGGTCGACGGCGTCGGCCGCCAATACGTCAAGCTCGGCCACCTGCCGGCCGATCGAGGATTGCAGGCCCAAGCGCTGTGCCGCATACAAGCTGGCCGCAGCGAAGTACAGATACTGTCCGCGTTCACCGTTGTCGGGGCGTGCCGCATTCCGCAGCAGCGCGCTGGCCTGCGTTGCGAAGTCGCGTGGCGCTACGCATCGAGCCGCCGCGGCGTGAACAGCCAAATTGACCGTGCCCAGCAGATCACATACGAAGGGACCGCCATTGCACCGGCCTGCGGACGCGACCGAGGCTGCCAACGCCTCCTCAAATCGCCCCTCATCAATGGCCAGTGAAGTCCCTTCCAGCCACCGTCCCGGCCCGATCTCCGGCAACCGCGCCAGCACTGCACTGGCCTCTGCATTTCGCCCGGACACGGCCAGCGCCGCAACCAGCTGCCGGTTCGGGCGACCTTCGGCGAGCTGCATGGCACGATGCAGCGTTGCTACCGCCTCATCGACCTTTCCCCGTGCCAACTGGATGCGCCCGAGCAGTTCCAGCGTCACGCTGCGTAACGGGTTCTGCTCCACGTTGGCATGGGCAACGGCCTGCTCCGCCTTTTCGTAGTGGCCCAGCACGAACTCGGCCAGACCATGGTTGACGCTGGCCCCGTGATGATCCGGATACAGATCGGCCAGTACCTTCCAGGCCTCGCCAGCGGCGGATTCAGAACCGGACTCCAGCTCCACCTGCCATGCATCCAGATACAGGCCCTCACGCGTGCTCAGCCGATGACGCAGCGTCCTGACCTTGGTCAGCAAACCGCGCGCGTCCTCCAGCTGGCCCTGGCTGAACATCGATCGCATCTGCCCGACATAGGCCATGGCGAAGTCGGGATCGATGCGCGTTGCGATCTGGAAAAATTTCAATGACGACTCGGTCTGTCCGCGGCCATAGGCAAGCTGTCCGCGTGCGTAGGCATGCAGTGCGTCGAGGTTGGCTGTTGCCACCTGCGGCAACGGTGCCGATGTCTTGCCGATCTGCGCCATCGCTTCGCCCAACCGCGATCGCAATTGCACCACCACTTGGTCACTGGAGGTCAGCGCGGAAGGCAGGCCTTTGCCATCGGAATAAACCGAGTAGACGGTCTCGCCAGTGGCAGGATTGACGACATCGACGGCCACACGCAGCTGGCCGTGTACCTCACGGATCGAGGGATCGAGTACCGCGCGCGCGCCATCGCGCATTGCGATCTGGACAGCGGCGGCACGATCGATCTCGGTGTTTTCTGGCATCAACATGCGCGCCATGGTGTCGCGCGCCTTCATGTCGCTGATCACGTTTACGTAACGCGACTGCTCAAGCCCGATGCGCAACGCCTGGTTCAGGGCGTCGTCCAGGACCGGGTTATCGGTCAGGTTGCGCGCATCGGCCATCACCACCCAGTCGCGTTCGGCGAAGGCAATCGCCGGCTGTGGCCGGGCCAGCAGCCACAGGCCCAGCCCGACAGAGACAATCAGGGCCGCCTGCGCGGCCATCGCCAGCGGACGCCGCCAGACCGGAACATCAGGGCGTGCCTTGTCGCTGGCACGCGGCCGGGAAAGCATGCCCTTCCCCGCCACCGCCACGCCCAGCACTTCCATCGGTTGCGCCACACCGCGAAAGCGCCAGCGACCGAATGACCTCCACTGCAGGCGACCGCCCAGTTCACCCAGCTCCGTCGCTGCACGGCGCACCACCGATTCAGCAGCCGCCGACATCAGCAGTTGTCCGGGGGGAGCCAACTGCATCAGGCGCGCGGCCATCGGCTTGGCCAGGCCCTCCACCTCCACAGCCTTGGCTCCAAGCGCGATCGATTCCGAGCTGTTGTTCCACAGGATGACCTCACCCACGTGCAACCCGGCCCGCGCCTGCAGTCGGAGATCACGCGCCTGCCCCAGCGGCTGCAGGCCACGCTGGTAATCCAGGGCGAATCCGAGCGCATCAATCGGGCGCTCGAAGAGCATGAACAATCCGTCGGAGCGGTCGATCAGCTGGCCGTGCCAGCGCTGCTGCAGCGCCAGCACCAAGCGGTCGTGTTCCTGGAACAGCTCGGCGGCAGCAACATCGCCGATGCGTTCGACCAGCAGCAGCGAATCACACAGATCGGTGAACAGCAGCGCACGTAGTTGCTGGTTGTGCGGCGTCGACGTTCCGTTGTCGCCATTCATCGCCGGTCTCTCCCGATCAAGGTATGTCCGCTGCATCCGCCCAGCGCAGGCAGTTGCCACCATCGCGCTTGGCCTGGTACAGCGCTCGGTCCGCGTTGGCGTACCACTCGCTCCAGCCCGCCTCCGGCGCCAGCAGGCTGGCACCGATGCTGACCAGGCTGACGTGCGGCGTGCCATGACTGCGTTCGAGCAGGCCATGCACCGCGCTGAGGATGAACTCGGCCGCGTGCTGCACGATCTCATGGTTGCCACGGCGCAGGATCAGGCAGAACTCATCGCCGCCGAGGCGGCAGGCCAGGTCCTGTTCGCCGGCCATCGAGCGCAGGATGTTGCCCATGCTCTGCAGTACACGGTCGCCGGCCTGGTGGCCGTGGCGATCATTGATCTGCTTGAAGCGGTCGCAGTCGATCAGCAGCAGTGCCTGCGGCAACCCTTCGCCATCGGCGCGGCATTCCTGCAGGTACAGGGTGAGGCCACGACGGTTGTGCAGCCCGGTCAGTTCATCGGTACGTACCAGTTCACGGGTGTGGGTCAACTGGTGAGTGGTGATGTACAGGTTGTCCAGCGCGGTTTCCAGATCGTGGTTGCGCCGACGCAGCTGGCTGATCAGCGCCTGCTCGTTGGTCAGCACGCGCATGATCGTACGGCGCAGGAAGTAGGCGACCAGGCCGGGATCGGATTCCACCAGGCGATGGAAGTCGGCCGGGCCCAGCTCCAGTACTTCACAGTCGGCCAGCGCGCGTGCACTGGCGCTGCGCAGGTGATCACCGACCAGCAGGCCAAGCTCACCGAAGAACTCATGCTGGCCGAGCGTCTTGATCACCAGGTCCTCGCCGAAGTCCAGTTCGATCTGGCCTTGGAGGATCACATACATCCGTTCGCCGCGATGGCCACGCTGGAACAACCATTGTCCGGCATGAAGCTTGCATGGACGGGCAAATCTGGCGAACAATGCAACCTCGGCAGCGGAAAGCAGCGCGTGCACGATCTCGGCCATCGCCACCCGGGCGATACCTGACGTCACATCACTGTTCTCGGCCGCACCCCTGCCGGTCATTCCCTGCACCCGCCGCCAGCGTCCCCTGGTGAGCCGCGGAGCATAGCACCGCTTTAAAGTGTGCGCCCTATCTCATTTTGACCCGTCTGCCGATCTTGATTGATGTGAAGATCGGTGGTGGCCCGTTCTGGTCACGGGTGTCCGGGCAAAACCCCTGCTGGATCAATCCGATGCTGGGTTTCACAGGCTTTCGGCCAAGTTGCCGGCACGCGGGGGTGCGCCTGATTGACGCTGGCTGCGCGCTGCTCCCTTGCATCGATACAACAACGCCGGCAGGTCCCCCGACCGGCCGGCGTTGTCTGGCCCTTCCCTGGCCACCCTGATCGGATTTCGAGGCTTCGGTAGCGCCGGCCGCTGGCCGGCTTCCCTGTGGTGCCCGAAGTATCACGTGGTTGCCGGCCAGCGGCCGGCACTACCGCATCACGCCGCGCGTTCGCTGCGCCCGCCGTGGAACTGCTCTTCCTCGGTCGAACCGGTCAATGCGGTGGTCGACGACTGGCCCTGCTGGATCGCCTGGGTCACCGCATCGAAGTAGCCGGTGCCAACCTCACGCTGATGCTTGACCGCAGTGAAGCCGCGCTCGGCCGCTTCAAACTCGGCTTCCTGCAGTTCCACGAACGCGCTCATCTGGCGGCGTGCATAGCCGTGGGCCAGATTGAACATGCCGTAGTTCAATGCATGGAAGCCGGCCAGGGTGATGAACTGGAACTTGTAGCCGTAGCTGCCCAGCTCGCGCTGGAACTTGGCAATGGTGGCGTCGTCCAGGTTCTTCTTCCAGTTGAAGCTGGGCGAGCAGTTGTAGGCCAGCAGCTTGCCCGGGAACTTCGCATGGATCGCCTCGGCGAACTTGCGCGCGAACTCCAGGTCCGGCTTGCCGGTCTCGCACCACACCAGGTCGGCGTAGGGCGCATAGGCCAGGCCACGGCTGATCGCCTGGTCCAGGCCGTTGCGGGTCTTGTAGAAGCCTTCCACGGTGCGCTCGCCGGTGGCGAACGGCTTGTCATTGCCATCGATGTCGCTGGTCAGCAGATCCGCGGCTTCGGCGTCGGTACGCGCCACCAGCAGGGTCGGCACGCCCAGCACGTCGGCGGCCAGGCGCGCGGCGTTGAGCTTCTCGATCGCCTCACGGGTCGGCACCAGCACCTTGCCGCCCATGTGGCCGCACTTCTTCACCGACGCCAGCTGGTCTTCGAAGTGCACGCCAGCGGCACCGGCCTCGATCATTGCCTTCATCAGTTCGAACGCATTGAGCACGCCGCCGAAACCGGCTTCCGCATCGGCGACGATCGGCTGCAGGAAATCAATGTCGTCCTTGCCTTCGGCGTGGTGCAGCTGGTCGGCGCGCAGCAGCGTGTTGTTGATGCGCTTGACCACCGCCGGCACCGAATCGGCCGGGTACAGCGACTGGTCCGGGTACATCTGCCCGGCCAGGTTGGCGTCGGCCGCCACCTGCCAACCGGACAGGTAGATCGCCTTCAGGCCCGCCTTGACCTGCTGCATGGCCTGGTTGCCGGTCAATGCACCCAGCGCGTTGACGAACTCGCGCTCATGCAGCGACGCCCACAGCTTCTCCGCACCCAGGCGGGCCAGCGAATGCTCGATGTGGACGGTGCCGCGCAGGCGCACCACGTCGGCAGCGCTGTAGTTGCGCTGGATGCCTTCCCAACGCGGGTTGGTATCCCAGTCGTGCTGGATCTGTTCGGCAGTGGGCAGCTTGCTCATGTCTTTCTCCAGTTCGGTTCGTGCGTGCAGCGGGGAGGGAAACGGCGGGTTTGCGGGCAGTCGGTCAGTCGATGCGCGCGTAGGCCGGCAGGGTCAGGAAATCGGTCAGTTCGTCGCTGCGGCTCAGTTCGCCGAGCAGGGTGATGGCCTCGCCGATGCGTGCGCCACCAGGCAGCGCGGCGGTATCGCCCAGCCGTGCCGGCAGCTGCGACAGGGTGGAATCCAGCAGCGCCAGGTCGATCGCAGTGCCATCGTCCAGCTGCTGGCCCGGCGTATGCAGCCACTGCCACAGCTGGCTGCGGCTGATCTCGGCGGTGGCCGCGTCCTCCATCAGGTGGTGGATCGGCACGCAGCCGTTGCCATCCAGCCACGCCGCCAGGTAGCGCACGCAGACTTCCACGTTGCCCTCAAAGCCGGCACGGGTGATGGTGCCCGGCGGCCGCGCGATCAGTTCGTCGCGGCCGACGCGCACATCCTGGCGCAGCACGCTGTGCTGGTTCGCACCGGGCATGTGTTCGTCGAAGATCGCCATCGCCACCGGAATCAGCGCCGGGTGTGCCACCCAGGTACCGTCGTGGCCAGCAGTGACCTCGCGCAGCTTGTCGGCGCGCACACGGGCCATCGCCTGCTCGTTGGCAGCGGCATCGTTGTTGATCGGAATCTGCGCGGCCATGCCGCCCATCGCATGCGCACCACGGCGGTGGCAGGTCTGGATCAGCAGCTCCGAATACGCCTTCAGGAACGGCTGGGTCATGGTCACCTGGCCGCGTTCGGGCAGCACGCGGTCGGCATGGCGGCGGAAGGTCTTCAGGTACGAGAAGATGTAATCCCAGCGCCCGCAGTTCAGGCCGACGATGCGGTCACGCAGCGCGTGCAGGATCTCGTCCATCTCGAACACCGCCGGCAGCGTTTCGATCAGCACGGTCACCTTGATCTGGCCGTGCGGCAGGCCGAGCATGCCTTCGATGTGCGACAGCGCGGTCTCCCACAGCGCCGCCTCTTCCATGCTCTGCAGCTTGGGCAGGTAGAAGTACGGGCCACGGTCCTTGGCCTGCAGGGTGCGGGCGTTGTGGAAGGCGAACACCGCCGCGTCGAACAGGCCGCCGGCGATGAACTGGCCATCGATGCGCACGTGCTTCTCGTCCAGGTGCCAGCCACGCGGGCGCACGATCAGCACCGCCTGCTCGTCGAAGGGGCGCAGGGCGTAGTGCTTTCCATTGGGTGCGGTGTATTCGAGATCGCCACGCACCGCGGCGGCCAGCGACTGCTGCCCGGCCAGCAGGTTGCGCCAGGTCGGCGAGGTCGAATCCTCGAAGTCGGCCATGAACACCTTGGCGCCGGAGTTCAGCGCGTTGATGACCATCTTCGGGTCGGTCGGGCCGGTGATCTCGACGCGGCGGTCCTGCAGCGCGGCCGGCAGCGGGGCAACACGCCAGTCGCCGCTGCGGATCGCGGCGGTGTCCTCGCGGAAGTCCGGCAGGCCGCCCTGGTCGAAGAACGCCTGGCGCACGCGGCGTGCCTGCAGCCGTGCCTGCCGGCCCGGTTCCACCGCACGGTGCAGCGACACCAGCAGGGCCAGCAGTGGCGCCGGCAGCAGGGTGTCCTGGCCGGCCACGCGGGTCGCCAGGGCGATACCGGGGGTGGCCTTGCTGGCGGGGGTGGGAACAGCGGAAGCGACGGCGGACATGGGGCGACTCCAGCGGTGGGGGAACGTCTCCACGGTGCCGCCGGTATCGAGTATTTGGCAAAACAGTTTTTGCAATGCTTTACATAAATTGTGCTAATACTTGTGACGCCATGACCACGCGCCCCTCGCCAAGTCCGCGTTTTTCCTACAAATCCGACCGGTTGAAGCCGCTGCGCGCGTTCTGCCAGACCGTGCGCCTGGGCTCGGTCTCACGGGCGGCTGAGGCGCTTTTCGTCAGCCAGCCGGCCATCAGCCTGCAGCTGCAGGCGCTGGAGCGTGAGCTGGGGGTGCCGTTGTTCGAACGCAGCGGGCGCCGCCTGGTGCCCAGCCGCGAGGGCCAGCTGCTGTACGAGATGGCGCAGCCACTGGTGGAGAGCCTGGACGGGCTGGAGGCGCGCTTCCGCGACAAGGTGCGCGGCCTGGACGCGGGCGAACTGAACATCGCCGCCAACAGCTCGACCATCCTGTACCTGCTGCCGAAGATCGTCGAACGCTTCCGCCTGCATCATCCGGACGTGCGCCTGACCCTGCACAACGCGATCAGCGCCGACGGCACCGACCTGCTGCGCGAGGACGCCGCCGACCTGGCGATCGGTTCGATGACCGATGTGCCGGCCGACCTCAGCTACGCGCCGGCCTACCGCTTCGAGCAGGTACTGATCGCACCGCACGACCATCCGCTGGCCAGCGGCGGCGAACTGGAACTGGCCGACATCGCCCGCTATCCCCTGGTGCTGCCGCCGAAGCGGCAGATCACCTACCGGCTGGTCGACCAGGTATTCCAGCGCCACCGCATCGCCTACACCGTGGCGCTGGAGGTGGGCGGCTGGGAGGTGATCAAGCAGTACGTGGCAATGGGCATGGGTATTTCCATCGTGCCGGCGCTGTGCCTGAACGAGGCCGACCGCGAGCGGCTGGCGGCGCGGTCGATGAAGCGCTGGTTCCCGGAACGCAGCTACGGGGTGATCGTGCGCCGGGGCAAGGCGTTGTCGGCGCAGGCGCGGGCGTTCATCGAGCTGATCCAGCCGGAGTTGTTCAGTCCGCGCGATTACGACCAGAGCGGGCATTCCGAGCGGTGAGGGATGTTCGGCAGGGCTGCGCCCTGCACCTGCCGAAGCAACGGCAACTGCAACGTCAAAAGCTGGACTTCCGTGAGATGGCGGGGGGGGGGGGGGGGGGGGGGGGGGGGGGGGGGGGGGGGGGGGGGGGGGGGGGGGGGGGGGGCGGGCGGGGGGCGCCCCCCCCCCCCCCCCCCCCCCCCCCCCCCCCACCCCGCCTTCGACAGTTGGCCGCGATCTGTCGGGGTCGGATCCCGTTGCTGCGCAACGGGCTCTGACCCCATTTCCGGCTGGCGATGAATAAACTGGCCCCATGTCCATCGAACTCCGCCATCTGCGTTACTTCCTTGCCGTCGCCGACACGCTGCACTTCGGCCAGGCGGCGGAGCGGCTGGGTATGTCGCAGCCGCCGCTCAGCCAGCAGATCCGCCAGCTGGAAGATCTGATCGGTGCGCGCCTGTTCGTGCGCAGCCATCGTCGTGTGCAGCTGACGCCTGCCGGTGAACTACTGCAGGAACGTGCGCGGGCCATCGTGCAGCAGGTGGAAACGGCGGTGGACGAAGTCCAGCGCGCGCAGCGCGGTGAGCAGGGTGAGCTGCGCATCGGGCTGACCCGCGCGACGCCACTGTCGCCGCAGATTCCGCGCTCGATCCTGCAGTACCGCCAACGCTATCCGCAGGTGCGGCTGCAGCTGAGCGAGATGAACACCCTGCAGCAGATCGATGCGCTGCTCGACGGTTCACTGGACGTGGGCATCATCCGCAAGCGCGCATTGCCGCCGGAGCTGGTGGCGCACAGCCTGTTCGTCGATCCACTGGCGTTGATCGTGCATGCCGACCACCCTGCCCTGCGCAGGCTCTCGGCGCAGGGCACGCTGTCGCTGCACGACTTCGCGCAGGAACCGTTCGTGGCGTTCCGCCGCAGTGCGGGCGCGGGTATTCATGACCACATGATCGCGTTGTGTGCGGCGGCGGGCTTCACCCCGCGCATCGTGCAGGAGGCCGGTGAGGCGTCGACGCTGATCAGTCTGGCCGCTGCTGGTCTGGGTGCGGCGATCCTGCCGTCGTCCTGTGATCACATCCGCGTGGAAGGCGCGCGCTTCGTGGCACTGGCCGATGCCGGTGCGCATTCGGAAGTGCAGCTGGCGTGGCACCGCGAGGGTGTGACGCCGCTGATCCGCAACTTCGCCGGGCTGTTGCGTGAGGCGTTCGCCGAAGGGTGAGGTGCAACCAACCCGGTAGCGGCCAACCTTGGTTGGCCCACGGCCACGGCGCCGACCAAGGTCGGCATCTACCAGAGCAGGTTCACGCCGTCACCGGCTGCGGGGCGCGCTGCTGCAGCGCCCAGACAATGCCACCGCCGATCAGGGTCAGCACGGCGGCGAACAGGCACAGGCCCAGCCAATCCCACGCTGCATAGGCCAGGCCGCCTACACCACCGAGCACGCTCGAACCCAGGTAGTAGGCGAACAGGTACAGCGCCGACGCTTCGGCGCGCATCGCGCCAGCGCGGCTGCCGACCCAGCTGCTGGCCACCGAGTGACCGCCGAAGAAGCCGAACGTCACCAGCGCGATACCGAGTGCCATAGTGCTCAGCCACGGCATCGCCAACAGCACGATGCCGGCACCAATCAGTGCGAACGAGATCGACAGGATGCGACCGCGCCCGTAACGCGTGGCCTGCTGGCCCATCCATGCCGAACTGAAGGTGCCCACCAGGTACACGCTGAAGATCAGCCCGACCACGGTCTGGCTGAGGTGGTACGGCGGCGCCAGCAGGTGATACCCGAGGTAGTTGTAGAGGGTGACGAACACGCCCATCAGCACGAACGAGGTAGCGAACAGCCACGGCAGCCCCGGGTCGGCGAACAGCGTGCGCCAGCGCGACGGCAATTGGCGCAGGCCGCCGCGACGTGCATGGAAGTGCCGCGACGGTGGCAGCTGCAGCCACAACAGCACGGTACTGGCGATGGCGATGATCGAAACCACGCCGATGCCCCAGCGCCAGCCCCAGTGGTCGGCGATGATGCCGGCCAGCAGGCGCCCGCTCATGCCACCGATGGCGTTGCCGCCGATGTACAGGCCCATCGCCAGGCCCAGCGCGCGGCTGTCCATTTCCTCGACAAGGTAGGTCATCGCCACTGCCGGCACGCCGCTCAACGCCAGGCCGAGCAGCGTGCGCAGCACCAGCAGCGTGGTCCAGTCATCCACCAGCGCCGTGCACAGCGACAGCGTGGCCGAGGCCAGCAGCGCGGCGATCATCATCGGGCGACGGCCAACCGCGTCGGAGATCAGGCCTGCCAGCAACATCGCCACCGCCAGCGTGCCGGTGGTCAACGACAGCGACATCGCGCTGCCGGCGGCGGACACGCCGAAGTGACGGCTGAACTCCGGCAGCAGCGGCTGCACCGTGTAGAGCAGGCCGAAGGTGGAGAAACCGGCCAGGAACAACGCGAGCGCGGTGCGGCGGAAGGCCGGTGTGCCCTGCTGGATGCGGGTCTCGGCGATGGAATCGACAGTGGAGGGGCGGCGTTCGACGGCCGCCGCGGTTTCGCCAGTCATGGGATCGATGGGCCGGTGGGGACGGCCGGGCATGGGAGGGAACGGGCCTCAGACTAGGCCCGTCGATCCAGTCGATCCATAACCTGATAGGTCAGGATTGATACACCAAAAGTATCAATTCAGCTTACAGGCGCTGCCATTCGAAGCCATCGCCACGGCGGTAGTACACCGCCACCGCACGGCCGTAAACCTTGTCGGCGTCGACGAAACCGAAGAAGCGGCCGTCGAAGCTGTTGCCGCGGTGGTCACCCAGCACCAGTACCTTGCCGTCCGGCACCACCAGGTCAGCGATGTCCGGGCCGCCGCCCATATCCAGGTCGAGGCTGGCATGGCGGTCGCCGAAGGCCTCCACGTCCTGCAGGTCGGCAATCTGCAGCGGCTGGCCGTTGATGCTCAGATGGCCTTCGCGCAGCTGCACATGATCACCGGCCACTGCGGCCACGCGCTTGATCAGGCGGGTGCCGTCGGCCGGTGAATCGAACACCGCCACTTCACCGCGCTGCGGAACGCCGGTCGACATCAGTTCCTTGCCGGTGAACGGCAGGCGCAGGCCATAGGCGCGCATGTCCACCACCACCCGATCGCCGGGCTGCAGGGTCGGCTGCATCGAGCCGCTGGGCACCACGTAGTGGTTGGCGAGGGTATCGCGGGCGGCGGCGAGCAGGCCAAGCATCACCAGCAGCGGCAATGCTTCCTTCTTCAGCCAGATGAGCGCGCGTTCGGAAAACGGGGGGCGGGCAACAGCATCCATGACAGGCTCCGAGCAAGTGGTAGCGCTATCAGACCACATCCGGGCGGGAGAGGTTCCCGCGCCACCCTCCGAGCATGGGCTCGGCGCTACAGAAGGGGTTACGCAGGTTTTACGCCCCGGCCCGGCAGCGGGCATCGCACCTTTACGGCCACCACGCGCATCGTGTGCCCACCGCGCCACAGGGCGCATTCCGCAAGGTGTTGTATGACCCTCCTGGTGATCCGCCACGCATCTTCGTCGGCGCCGCGCCCGCAGCTGCCGGCGCAGCTGGCCGGCCATCGCGTGCTGTGCAGCGACTGCGCCAGCCTGTCCGAAGTGCGCCAGTGCCTGTGCCAGCCGCAGGCGCACTCGGCCGACTGGGTACTGCTGGATGTCGGCGCCGCCGACGAGGCGCAATGGCAGGCCGAAGGTTGCGCGCTGCAGGCGGCGCTGGAACGGCTGCCGGCGCAGTACATCGAGCTGCAGGCCCCCAGCGAGCCGGGCCTGGAGGCACGCCTGCGCCTGCAGCACGGCCCCGCCGCCGTGGTGGTCGACCAGCGCAGCCAGCAGGCCGGGTATCCGCTGTCGCTGGCCATTGTCGGCCGCCGCCTGGCACAGGAGGGCTGAGCCATGTCGATCTTCATCATTCGTGGCCCGGAAGCGGCCGGTGCGCTGATCCGCACGGCAATGCCGTTGCCGGCACCAGTCCTGAAGTCACTGGTGCATCGTGCGATCGACGCCGGTACCAGCGTCGCGATCCGTGCCTGCGGTTCGGAACAGGAACTGCTGGATGCGCTGCGCGTGGCCGACCACAGTCGCGGCGAGGTGACCCTGCTGGATCCGGGTGCGTGTGCCAACAGCCTGCGCCTGCAGCGGCTGCTGCCCTACCTGCACAACGCTTACGTGGAAGTGCATGACGACGGCGCGGTGGCCGAGCCGTGCCTGCCGGCGGGTGTCGGCCAGCGGCTGGGCATCGCCGCTGGTTACGGTGCGCAGAGCTATGTGCTGGCGCTGGATATCGCGCTGGACCACCTGGGATTGGCCGAGCAGGCGAACCGGGTGCACGTGGGGACGTAAGCCGCTTGTGTAGAGTCGAGCTTGCTCGACTGGCTTTTCGTGGAAAGACCGTCGAGCAAGCTCGACGCTACACAAGGAAAAACGGCGGGGTTGCCCCCGCCGTTTTCGCTTTCTTATTTCAGCCCGCGGAACTTCAGCAGTGGTTCCACCGACGGGTCCTTGCCACGGAAATCGCGGTACAGGGTCGACAGTTCCACGCTGTTGCCGCGCGAGAGGATCTTGTCGCGGAACTCCTGGCCGTTGGCCGCCGTCAGGCCACCGTGTTCGGTGAACCACTGGTAGGCGTCATGGTCGAGCACTTCGGCCCAGAAGTAGGCGTAGTAACCAGCCGAGTAACCGCCACCCCAGATGTGGTCGAAGTAGGTGGTGCGGTAACGCGGCGGCACCTGCGGCAGGTCGACCTTGAACTTCTTCAGCGCACTGGCTTCAAAGGCGCCGACATCCTGCAGCGGCGCATCGGCCTTCTGCGTATGCCAGGCCAGGTCCAGCAGCGCGGCCGACAGGTACTCGGTGGTCGCATAGCCCTGGTTGAAGCTGCGTGCCTTGAGGATCTTGTCGACCAGTTCCTGCGGCATCGCCTCGCCGGTCTTGTAGTGCTTGGCGTAGTTGGCGAACACCTTCGGATCCAGCGCCCAGTGCTCGTTGAACTGCGACGGGAACTCGACGAAATCACGCGAGGTGGCGGTGCCGGCGATCGACGGGTACTTCACGTTCGAGAACATGCCATGCAGTGCGTGGCCGAACTCATGGAACATGGTGGTGACGTCGTCGAAGCTGATCAGCGCAGGCTGGCCGGCGGCCGGCTTGGTGAAGTTGCAGACGTTGTAGACCACCGGCTTGGCACCGGTCAGGCCGTCCTGTTCGACGAACACGTCCATCCACGCGCCGCCGGACTTGCTGTCACGCTTGAAGTAGTCGGTGTAGAACAGGGCCAGCGAGGTGCCGTCCTTGTCGAACACTTCGTACACCTTCATGTCCGGGTTGTAGGTCGGAATGTCGGTACGCGGCTTGAAGGTGATGCCGTACAGCTGGGTGGCGGCGTAGAAGACGCCGTTCTGCAGCACGTTGTCCAGTTCGAAGTACGGCTTGATCTGCGACTCGTCCAGATCGTATTTGGCCTTGCGCACCTGCTCGGCGTAGAAGTCCCAGTCCGAGGCAGCGACCTGGAAACCACCCTTCTGCGCGTCGATCACCTTCTGGATCTCGCCGGCCTCGGCGCGGGCCTTGGCGGTGGCGGCCGGCACGGTGTCGGTCAGCAGCTTGAGCGCGGCAGCCGGAGTCTTGGCCATCTGGTCGCCCAGCTGGTAGTCGGCGAAGGTGTCGAAGCCGAGCAGCTTGGCCTTCTGCGCACGCAGCTGGGCCAGGCGCTGCACGGTCTGCCGGGTGTCGTTGGCATCGCCACGCTCGGCGCGGGTTTCCGAGGCCTTCAGCACGGCGGCACGCTGGTCGCGGTCGCTCAGCGAGCCGAGCACCGGCTGCTGGGTGGTGTTCTGCAGCGGCAGCAGGAATTTGCCATCCAGCTTGCGATCCTTGGCTGCATTGGCGGCATTGTTGATCGCATTCTCGTCCAGGCCGGCCAGCTTGGCCTTGTCGTCGACGACAACGGCCGCAGCGGCGGTGGCCGCCACCAGGCGGGTGTGGAACTGGGTGGAAAGGGTGGTCTCTTCCACGTTGAGCTTGCGCAGGCTCGCCTTGTCGGCGTCGGACAGCTGCGCACCGGCGCGCACCAGGCCGTCGTAGTAATGCTCGACCAGGCGCTTCTGCACCGGGTCCAGCTCCAGCGTGTCACGCTGGTCGTACAGCGACTTCACGCGCGCGAACAGCTTCGGATCGAGGTTGATCTCGTCCTGGTGCGCGGCCAGCTTCGGCGCCACGTCTTCCTGGATCTTCTGGCGCGCATCGTTGGTATCGGCCTGGACCAGGCCGAAGAAGATGCGCGACACGCGGTTCAGCGTCTCACCGCTGCGCTCCATCGCCACGATGGTGTTGTCGAAGGTGGCCGGCTCGCTGCTGTCAGCGATCTTGCGCACGTCGGCCAGGTGCTGGCGCATGCCTTCCTCGAACGCCGGCAGGTAGTCGCTGTCCTTGATCTTGTCGAACTGCGGCGCCTGGAACGGCAGCGTGCTGGCGCTCAGCAGCGGATTGGTGGAGGCTTCGGCCGGCTGCTGGGCCGGGGCTTTCTGGGCATCGGACACGGGGGTGGACTCCTTGCCGGAACAGGCCGCCAGCGCCAGGCTGATGGCGGCGGCCAGGACTACGGTACGCGACATGTAAAACGCTCCTTGGGCAGACGGTATGGGATACCAGCCCTCCACCCTACTCCTGTCGCGCTCGCCCGGCATGTGCCGGACGTGGCGTCTATGCGGCGGCCTGCGGCCGGCTCAGACCGTACCGCGGGTCTTGCCGATCCAGGGCCGGTAGAACTCGCGGATGGCGGCCATGTCGGCGGCGTCATCGCCGGTCGGCGTGAACAGCGGGCCGATGCCGATGGTCTTCTCCGGGTAGTGGAAATACGCGGCCAGGATCGGCACGTCGGCCATCCGCGCGATCTTCAGGAAGCCGGCCTTCCAGTCCTTCACGGCCTTGCGGGTGCCCTCGGGCGTGATGGCGAACCACATCTTCTCGTTGTTGCGCAGCAGGTCCACGGCCTGGCCGACGGTGCCCTGCGGCGAGCTGCGGTCCAGCGGGATCACGCCCAGCTTGTGCAGCAGCGGGCCGAGCGGCCACCAGAACAGCGATGCCTTGCCCAGCACCTTCACCCTCATGCCCAGCGCGATCTTCGCGGCCATGCCCCACAGGCCATCCCAGTTGGACGAATGCGGGGCGATGATGAAGACCAGCTTGGGGATGTCAGGCAGGGTACCGGTCACCTTCCAGCCGCCCATGCGCAGGGTGCAGCGCGCCAGCCAGCGCAGGAAGGCGTTGGGTTTGACCTGCGGCATCTGCGGCGGCACGGCCGGCAGCAACGAAGTCGGGTTGTTCAAGCAATCACTCCCAGTCACGTGATGAGCGCCCGCGCTTGATCTGCGCGCGCCCGCGTTTGGCGTCCAGACGACGCAGTTTCGACCCGAGGGTCGGCTTGGTGGCCTTGCGCGGCTTGGGCACGCTCAGCCCGGCCTGGATGAAGGCCGCCAGCCGATCGCGCGCATCCTCGCGATTGCGATCCTGGGTCCGGAAACGTTGCGCGTCGATGACCAGCACGCCTTCGCCGGTCATGCGCCGGTCACGCCGCGCCAGCAGGCGCGCGCGCAACGGTTCGGGCAACGAGGGCGAGTTGGCCACATCGAAACGTAGTTCCACCGCGGTGGAGACCTTGTTGACGTTCTGGCCACCGGCGCCACTGGCACGCACGAACCGCTCGACGATCTCGCCGTCGGGGATTTCAAGCTGCGCGCTGATGGTGACCGGTCCACTGCCCATCCGCGCATTGTAGCGGCAGCCACACACCGGAGTGCGGCATCGCGCCCCGTATGCCGCCGATCAGGTACCGAACACGCCGCCTTCGCCTTGGCTGCGGGTATGCTGGCCGTCCCATGTACTGCAGGAAGCCCCGCATGACCCGCACCGCACCCGCCCTGCCGTCCCTGCTGCGCCGCGCCGCCCTGCTGCTGGCGCTGGCCGTGGCCAGCGTTCCGGCCCTGGCCGCGCCGCCGACCGATGGCGACATCAACCGCCTGCTCTCGGCCTCGCGCGCGCAGAGCATGATCGACACCATGCTGCCGCAGATCGAGGCGATGCAGCAGCAGCAGTTCCAGCAGGTAGCCGCACAGCGCCAGCTCAACGCCCAGCAGCAGGAACAGCTGAAGCGGATCCAGGCGCGGACCAGCCAGACCCTGCGACAGGCCCTGTCGTGGCAGCAGCTGCGGCCGATGTACGTGGACCTGTACAAGAAGACCTTCAGCAAGGAAGACGTGCTGGCGATGGCCGAGTTCTACGAGAGCGCGGCCGGCCAGAGCCTGCTGGACAAGACCCCGGCGCTGATGCAGAACGTGATGGTGGCGATCCAGGCGCGCATGCAGCCGCTGTTCGCGGACCTGCAGAAGGATCTGGAAGCGATCGTCAACGAGCCGGAAAAGAAATGAGGTAGTTCCGGCCGCTGGCCGGCTCCCCATTACATCTGGAACCGCGCAGATGCCGGCCAGCGGCCGGCACTACCGTCAATCGGTATCCACCTGCCAACCGAACAGGTCCAGCGCCTTCTGGAACCCGCCGTCCAACGGCGCACGCACGTCCACCGTGCCACCGTCCGGATGCGGGAAGCGCAGGCGCTCGGCGTGCAGCAGCATGCGGTGCACGCCCTGCATGCGGAAGATGCGGTTGTGGCGGCCATCGCCGTGGCTGGTGTCGCCGATCATGTGATGCGAGAGGTGCTTGAGGTGCCGGCGGATCTGCCGGAAGCGTCCGGTCTGCGGCTGGCAGCGCAGCAGTGCGTAGCGCGAGCTGGTGAATTCACCGACCGGCACCGACAGCTCGCCGGTGGCCAGGCGCTGGAAGTCGGTGATCGCCGGCTTTTTCACCGGCTTGCCCGGCCCGCCGTCCAGATCATGATCGACCTGCCAGGCGAGCTCGGCCGGCCAGCCCCGGCAGACCGTCAGGTAGTCCTTCAGCACTTCGCCGCCCATCAGGGCCTTGCCCAGCGCACTGGCGGTATCGCGGTCGAAGGCCAGCAGCAGGCAGCCACTGGTGGCCCGGTCCAGGCGATGCACGAGGAAGATCGGGCGGCCCAGCTGCTCGCGCAGGCGGTCGGCCAGGAAGTCGTCTTCGCCACGGGCCAGCTTGCTGTCGTGGACCATCAGCCCGGCAGGCTTGTTGACCACGGCCAGGCGCTCATCCAGGTGCAGCAGCTGCAGGGGTGCGGTGTCGGTCTCGACCGCGGCGAGGGTATCGGGTTCGGTGCTCACGGCAGGATTATCGGGGCTGGGCATTGAATGGGGTAGAGCCGGCCGCTGGCCGGCTGTCTCCGGGCAGTCGGATGGCTGCGGTTGCCGACCAGCGGCCGGCAACAGCGTGCCAACCAAGATTGGCACCTACCTGTAGAGCGGTCAGGCGCTGCGCACGGCCAACAGCTCGCCATTGCCCACCGGCACCAGGCTGGTGCTGAAGTCCGGATCAGCGTCCAGCAGCACGCGCAGCGGTTGCATCTCTTCCGCATGCGAGGTGGCGTTGTCCACCACCAGCAGGCCACCCGGGCGCAGCACGCGACGCAACTGCGGCCACCAGCCGGCGTACTGCCCGCGGTCCGAATCGAGGAACAGCAGGTCGATGCAGGCATCGGCGGCCTGCGCCAGCCAGAGCCCGGCATCGTCGTGGACCAGCGTGATGCGATCGGCCAGTCCACTGCGCGCGAAGGTATCACGCGCCATCGCCACCTTGTCCTCGGTGTATTCCAGCGTGGTCACGTGGCCGTCGATGGCGGCAGTTGCCTCGGCCAGCCACAGCGTGGAATAGCCGTTGGACGTACCGATTTCCAGCACCCGGCGAGCGTTGCCGAAGCGCACCAGCACCGACAGGAATTCACCGGTGTCGGGCGTGATGTTGAGCATGCGTCGGCCGCGCTCGCTTTCGCGTGCGTCGTTGTCGGCGCCGAAGCGGATCAGTTCGTCCTTGAGTGCCTGCAGCATGGGGCCTACTTCCACCACGCGCGCAGCAGCGCCACTGCGCCGAGCGCACCGGACAGCCAGCTCCACGCCGGCACGTCGCCCCAGTACCAGCCCGGCGGCTGCAGCACGTACATCAGTGCGGCAATGGCCAGCAGGCCGACACCGGTGATGGCACCGACGGCATGCTTCTGCAGGCGCTGCACGCTGGCATCCAGTGCGGCCAGGTCGCGCGAACGCATCGCCAGCTCATGCCGGCCTTCCACCTGCTGGGTCAGCCAGGCGTGCACCAGGCGCGGCATGTCCGGCGCATGGGTCATGATTTCCGGCAGGCGCTTGCCGATCTCGCGCACCACGCGGCGCGGGCTGTAGCGCTCGCGCAGGATCTTCGCCAGCACCGGCTTGGCCACCGCCCAGATGTCGATCTGCGGGTCGAGCTGGCGGCCGACGCCTTCGATGTTCAGCAGGGTCTTCTGCAGCAGGATCAGCTGCGGCTGCAGGGTCAGCTGGTAACGCTGGGCCACGCGGAACAGCTTCATCAGCACTTCGGCCAGCGAGATCTGCGACAGCGGCCGGGTGAAGTACGGCTCGCACACCGAACGCACGGCGGCCTCGAGGTCATCGATGCGCACGTTGTCCGGCATCCAGCGCGCCTGCACGTGCAGTTCGGCGATGCGGCGGTAATCGCGGTTGAAGATGGCCATGAAGTTCTCGGCCAGGTAGTACTGATCTTCCTGCGAGAGCTGGCCCATGATGCCGAAGTCCAGCGCGATGAAACGCGGGTTGGCGCGGCGCGCCGGATCGGTGTCGACCCAGATGTTGCCGGCGTGCGCATCGGCGTGGAAGAAGTTGTCGCGGAACACCTGGGTGTAGAACACCCGCACGCCCTTGGCGGCCAGCGCCTTGCGGTCGATGCCGGCCTTGTCCAGTGCGGCGATGTCATCGGACGGGATGCCCCACACGCGTTCCAGGGTCAGTGCCCGCTCGGCGGTGTGGCTCCAGATCACTTCCGGCACGTACAGATCGTCGCTGTTTTCCCAGAAGCGGCGCAGCACGCTGGCATTGGCGCCTTCGCGCTGCAGGTCCAGCTCGGCAGCCAGGGTGTTCTCGACTTCGGCCACCACTTCGCGCGGGCGGATCTTGTCAGCGCGCGGGTGGGTGCGCTCGACCAGGGCAGCCAGCGAATTGAGCAACGCGATATCGGCGTCGATCTGCTTCTCGATGCCCGGGCGCAGCACCTTGACCACCACCTGGCGGCCATCGGCCAGCGTGGCTGCGTGCACCTGCGCGATCGAGGCCGAGGCCAGCGGTTCGGTATCGAAGCTGGCGAAGGCCTCGCTGACCGGCAGGCCCAGCGCTTCCTCGACGATGCGACGCGCGGTCTCACCATCGAACGGCTTGACCCGGTCCTGCAGCAGGGTCAGTTCATTGGCCACATCCGGCGGCACCAGGTCGCGGCGGGTGGACAGGATCTGGCCGAACTTGACGAAGATCGGGCCCAGATCCTGCAGTGCCAGGCGCAGGCGTGCACCGCGCGACTGAGCGGCGATGTCGGCCGAGGCGCGCGGCACGAACGGCTTGGCCAGGCGCAGCCAGCGCTCGGCAGGAGTGCCCTGCAACAGGTCGTCGAGGCGGTAACGCAGGATCACCCGGCCGATGCGGCTGGCACGCAGCACGGCCTTCATGCGGCACCCCGCAGACGCTGCACGCGTGCACCGAGGCGTTCGACGTCGTCGCGCAGCACGTCCACATCGTCGTGGAAGGCATCCAGCTCGGCACGCGGCACCACGTCGCGCGATTCCTCGGTGATGAACTCGGCGGCGCTGTGGGCCAGGTCGATCGCGCCCTGGCGCGCATGCTGCAGGGCGCTGCGCAGGGTGTTGGCCACCTGCACGCCCAGCACGTCGCCGAACACGCTGACGAACGGCTGCTGCCAGTCAGGATCGAAGCCCTTGGCCAGCTGCTGCAGGCGACGCGCCAGTTCGGCATCACCGGCCACGCGCACGCGACCCTTGCCGTTGTTGTCGCCGCGCCGTGCGTTGGCCAGCAGCGGCAGCTGCGCCAGCACGCCGGCCAGGCTGCTGCGCACGGCCAGGTCGGCTTCCTGCGCGTCCACCGGGCCGACCCGCAGTGCATCACCGTCGACGCTGATGCGCATGGCCAGCGACGGCGCTTCCAGGGTCAGGTCGATGTGCCGGCCGTCGAGGCTGGCCAGTGCATGGCGGGTATCCGGATCCAGCGCCAGCGCGCGGTTCAGGGCGATCTGCAGGGCGCGGCCAGCGACCGGCTTGAGGGACTTGAGCAGGGAGAGAGCCATGTGCGCATTCTACCTGCGTGGGTGGGGGGCTTGGGCCGGGCTGCCGTCCGGCACCCGCAGAGGCGACTGCCAGAGCAACATCAAAGGCTGGCTTCCTGTGGGGAGGCGGGGTGGGTCCGGTTGCGGGGGCCGCTGCAAATACCCCTCCGGGGCCCGGCCCAGCCGCTGGCGGCTGTGCGTTCGGGCGCTTGCGAAGCAGTGCTTCGCAAGCAAAGCGCCCTCACCCATGTAAGCTCGGTCGCCGCATGCTCGTGTGCGCTGTCCTGCGCACACGGCAAGACCGGGGTTGGGCGTCCTGCCCAACCCGCCCGAGGCATGCCTCGGGCCCATGCGGCTCACGCCCCCGCAACCGGACCCACCCCGCCTTCGACAGGTTCCTGCGATCTGCCGGAACGACTGGGGTCGGATCCCGTTGCTGCGCAACGGGCTCTGACCCAATGCTGATGGCATCTCGCGTTGGTGGATGCCGACCTTGGTCGACGCTGGATTTCCGGGGGTGCCAACCAGGGTTGGCCGCTACTCGAGCCGACCGTCAGGCGGTTCATCTGTGCCTCACCTGTGCGGCAATGGAAGGTTCATGCTGTACGGCCACGCAACGCACAGGACATCGCAACACCATGGCACGGACCCGGGTCGGCATCATCTTCGGGGGCAAGTCCTCCGAGCACGAAGTTTCGCTGCAGTCGGCGAAGAACATCCTCGATGCGCTTGATCGCGAGCGCTTCGAGCCGGTGCTGGTCGGTATCGACAAGCAGGGCCAGTGGCATCTGAGCCAGCCGGATACCTTCCTGATCAATGCCGATGATCCGTCGCGCATCGCGCTGCATCGGTCCGGTACGTCGCTGGCGGTGCGCCCGGGTGTGGAACAGGCACAGCTGCAGCCCTCCGATGCGGCCAGCGCGCTGGGCCAGATCGATGTGGTACTGCCGATCGTGCACGGGCCGCTGGGCGAGGACGGAGCGCTGCAGGGGCTGCTGCGCATGGCCAACCTGCCTTTCGTCGGTTCTCCGGTACTGGGCTCGGCGGTGGCGATGGACAAGGACGTGACCAAGCGCCTCTTGCGCGACGCTGGCCTGCAGGTGGCGCCGTGGCTGTGCATCCGGCGTCACCAGGCCCCTGACGTCGATGCCGATGCGGTGATCGCGCAGCTCGGCCTGCCGTTGTTCGTGAAGCCGGCCAACCAGGGTTCGTCGGTGGGTGTGAGCAAGGTCAAGGATGCGGCGGGCTTCGCCGAGGCACTTGCATTGGCGCTGCGCTACGACCACAAGGTGCTGGTCGAATCGGCGGTGGTCGGCCGTGAGATCGAGTGCGCGGTGCTGGGCAACGAACAGCCGCAGGCCAGCCTGTGCGGCGAGGTGGTGGTGCACGACGAGTTCTACGCCTACGACACCAAGTACATCAACGAGGATGGCGCCGAGGTGGTCGTGCCGGCGGATATCGATGCTGCAACCCAGGCGCGTATCCAGCAGATCGCGCTGCGGGCCTACCAGGCGCTGGAGTGTGCGGGCATGGCGCGCGTGGATGTGTTCCTCACCGCAGACGGCGAGATCGTCATCAACGAGGTCAACACGCTGCCGGGCTTCACCCGCATCAGCATGTACCCGAAGCTGTGGGGCGCCAGCGGTGTGGACTACACCACGCTGATCACGCGCCTGATCGAACTGGCGCAGGAACGCCATGCAGCCGATCGTGGATTGCACAGCGCCGTGTAGAGGCGCTCTGTGTCTCGGTAGAGTCGAGCGATGCTCGACTCTACAAAAGGCGTGCCGACCAAGGTGGGCACCTACCAGACGATGGCGTGCCGACCGACGGTCGGCACCCACCGGAAAGAACAGTGCCGGCCAGCGGCCGGCACTACCCAGCGGTCTTCTAGCCGCGCTTGCGGAACATCGAAATCACTGCCAGTACCAGGAACACAACGAACAGGATCCAGGCGATGTTGCTGGCGGCACCGGCGATGCCGGAGAAGCCGAGCACGGCAGCGATGATGGCGATGACGAAGAAAATAACGGCGTAATGCAGCATGGTGCTCCTCGCAGATGTCCGGGCCGTTGGATGGCGTGGGTCCATCCTCCCGATCTGGCGGTGTGCAACCAGTGATGGCGACCTATGCGGCAGATGAAGCCTTCAGCCTGCGCAGTCCTTCCTCGATGCTGACCTGCGGCACGTAGCCGAAGTCACGGCGCGCCGGCTCCATGCTGTACCAGTGCGGCGTGCACAGCTGCTCGGCCAGGAAGCGGGTCAGCGGCGGCTCGCCACGCAGGCGCAGCAGCGGCCACAGCCGCTCGCAGACCGCACCGATGCGATAAGCGGTCTTGAAGCTGATCGCCTTGTCCACCGTTGGTGCCCCCACAGCGGACAGCAGCTTGTTGACCAGCTCGCGCATGGGCAGCGGTTCGCCGTTGGAAATGAAGTAGGCCTTGCCCGCACACGCGGCACCCGGTGCCAAGGCTTCGAAGGCGAGGAAATGCGCGAGCGCGGCGTTGTCGATGTAGGTGGTATCCACCTTGTTGTTGCCATCGCCCACCAGACGCAGGCGGCCCTGCCGCGCACGTTCTGCCAGGCGTGGCACCAGCTGCTGATCACCCGGGCCCCAGATCAGGCGCGGGCGCAGCGCCACGGTAGCCAGCGACGCATCGTTGGCGGCCAGCACGCGCTGTTCGGCGATCGCCTTGGTCGCCGCATACGGTGCCTGGAAGTCCTCGCCGTACGGCACGTCGTCGGCACCCAGGCCTTCCACCGGGTGGGTCGCGCGGTGGGTCACGCTGGGCGTGGAGGTGTAGACCAGCCGGCTGATGCCGTGCGCGCGGCAGGCGGCGATCACGTTGTCGGTGCCGACCACGTTGGCCTGGTGGTAGCTGTCATAGCTGCCCCAGGCGCCGGCCTTGGCGCCGTTATGGAACACCGCATCGACGCCGGCCACTGCATGCAGCACCGCCTGCGCATCGGCCAGATCGCCACGGATCTGGCCCACGCCCATGGCCTGCAGTTCCGGGTAGTGGCTGCGGTTGAACGCCAGCACCTGGTGGCCACGTTCGACCAGCCCACGGCACAGCGCCTGGCCAAGGAAACCACCACCACCGGTGACCAGGATCTTCATGCGCGCTTCTCCAGTTCGGCGCTGGCCCAGACGGCGAGCTTCTCGCGGCCGATCTTGGCGTTGTGACGGATATCGACGGGGAACGCGGGGTGCATCAGTACGTGCTGCAGGTTCGCCTCGGGCAATCGTAGGGTGGCCTGGGCGCGCAGCGCCTCGCGCAACGCCGGGCTGTCGCTCTGGCCACGCTGCAGTTCCACGCACAGCACCGGCACCTGCGCACCCGCCGGGCCAACGCCAACCAGTGCCGTGCGCGCCACGCCCGGCACGGTGTTGAACACCGGCTCCACCTGTTCGGTGTACAGCGGCCCCTGTGCGGTTTCCACGCGATGGGTCTTGCGGCCGCAGAACCACAGGCGGCCCTGCGCATCGAAGTAGCCCACGTCACCCATGCGATGCACCACGCGCGTGCTGCCATCGGCCAGCGTCTCGCGGATCTTCGCCGCCGCGGTGGCCTGCGGGCGGTTGAAGTAACTGTCGGTAGCGGTCGGTCCGGCCACGGTAATCTCGCCCACCTCGCCGGTGGCCAGCACGCGCGCCTGCGACCAGTCGGCCAACGGTGCGTCATCGATGGCGATGATGCGCACCTCATTCGGTTCAACCACGCTGCCCACGCAGGTACCGGCACCGGCCTCGGTGGCCGCGCGGGTACGCTCCAGCTCGCGGCCTTCCACCACCGCCACCGGCAGGCACTCGGTGGCACCGTACGGGGTCCAGAACTGCGCATCGGCCGGCAACAGGCTGCGGATGGTGGCGACCACATCCGGCGGCACCGGGGCGCCGGCCGAGGTCACCCGGGTCACCGTCGGCAACGGCCGGCCGTGACGGGCCAGCACCCGCATCAGCGCAGGCGAGCCAAACAGTTGGGTCACGCCGAAACGCTGGATGGCGTCATGCAGGCGTGCCGGGTCGGCCTGTGCCGGCCGGGTCGGGTCCATGTCCGGGATCACCGAGGTCAGGCCCAGCGCCGGGTCGAACAAGGCAAACGGCGGGAAGGTCGGCAGGTCCACCCCGCCCGCTTCCATGCCAAAGGCACTGCCCAGCAGCTGGATCTGGCCGACGAAATGACGGTGGCGGTAGACCACGCCCTTGGGCACGCCGGTGGAGCCGCTGGTGAACAGGATCGCGGCCATGTCCTCGCCATCGGTGGCGGCCAGCATCGCCCCCCCGTTGGCACCGGCGCGCTCCAGCGCGGCCAGCGTGGTCCCGCCCCAGCCGAGGCGGCGGCCGACGGTGACCAGGCGGGTCGCCGAGGGCGCCCAGCGCAGCGCCAACCGCGCCACATGGGCCAGCGGAATGCCAATGAAAGCCTCCGGCTGCGCCTCATCCAGGCACTGCTTCAGCGCGCGTTTGTCGATGCCCGGGTCGACCAGCACCGGCACCGCGCCCAGTTTGAACAGGGCAAACATCAACAGGAAGAACTCCGGTGACGGCCGCACCATCACCACCGTGCGCACTCCGCGGCCGATCCCGTAGCCGGCCAGGCCAGCCGCCATGGCGTCGCTGCGGGCGTCCAGCTGGCGGTAATCCAGGGTCACGTCGTAGGCGGCCATGCCGTTGCCGGCACCACGGCGGCCCGGGCAGCGGATGGCGATCTGGTCGGGCCGTTCACGCGCCAGTTCAGGCAAACGGGCGGCAATATTGCAGGGTCGGTTCATCCGTTCATTGTCGCCGCTTACGGAATTTCTTGCGCGGCGGCCCACTTCGTGGAAAATCCGCACCCTCGTTCCTGATTCCGACTGCCGCCCGAGGCGGCTTGCCCATGCAACATCCCTGCATGACCTGCGGCGCCTGCTGCACCCAATACCGCGTGGCCTTCCACTGGATGGAATCAGACGAGGTCACCCCCGGCGGCGTACCGCACCAGCTGACCGAGGTGCTGGACCCGCATCGCCTGTGCATGCGCGGCACCCACTCCAAGCCGGTGCGCTGCGTGGCGCTGGATGCGCAGATCGGCGTGTATTCACGCTGCACCATCCACCCCAACCGGCCCAGCGTGTGCCGTGAGGTGGATGCATCGTGGGAGTACGGCAAGGCCAGCCCGCAGTGCGACAAGGCGCGCATTGCCTATGGCCTGGATCCGTTGACCCTGGCCGATTGGCGCTGGCGCGACGAAGCGGGCAACGACGACGACCACCCGGACGACAACGGCAACAGCCCGTCACCGCAGGCGCCGATCGCGGCGTAGTGGTAGTGCCGGCCGCTGGCCGGCACCCGCAGGGAACCCGCGCGGCCTGGGGGGGGTGGGGGCCCCCGGCCGCCCGAACCGGGAGCGCCCCCCCG
>NZ_JAWIRR010000011.1:0-74477 GCF_036320065.1 Stenotrophomonas sp. SMYL8 | reverse complement strand
CGCGCCCGCCCCCCCCCCCCCCCCCCCCCCCCCCGCCCCCCGCGCGCCCCGCCCCCCCCCCCCCCCCCCCCACTACCGGGATCCGCCCCGGGAACCGATCAGATCGGGTTCTTGTCCAGGAACGCGCGGATTTCCGGCACCAGCACTTCGTGCTTGTCTTCCAGCACGTAATGCCCGGCATCCTCGAAGGCATGCACCTGGGCCTGCGGCAGCGCGGCCTGGAAGCCCTTCAGGAAGTGGTGGTCGAACACGAAGTCGCGCAGGCCCCAGCCGAGGAAGGCCGGGCGGTCCGCGAACGACGGCAGCGCTTTGCCGGCACGCTCCAGCAGCGACCAGGCCTTGTCGGCCGGCGACAGCGGGATGTCCTGCATGAAACGGATGGTGCTGATGCGGTTGGCGTAGTTGTTGTACGGCGACACGTATGCGCGGCGCACATCGGCCGGCATCTTCCGCTCCACACCCAGCCACGAGGCACCGGACGAGAACGCGTTGAAGGTGCGGATGATCCACTCGCCGATCTTCCAGTGCCGGCCCAGCGCGATCTGCCACGGCATCTTCTTCGCTGCCGGCATCGGGAACGCGGCGGTGTTGAGCACCACCAGGCGCTTCACCTGGTCGTGGTGCGACAGCGCCCAGCCGAAGCCGATCATGCCGCCCCAGTCGTGCACGGCCAGTGTCACCGGACCGGTGATGCCCAGGTGCTTCAGCAGCGCATCAAGGTCGTCCACGCGCGACTGCAGCGTGTACTCGTAGCGGCTGTCATCGGGCTTGTCCGACAGGCCCATGCCGATGTGATCCGGCACGATGCAGCGGTACGTGTCCGACAGGCCGGCCACCAGCGTGCGCCAGTAATAGCTCCACGACGGGTTGCCGTGCACCATCACCACCACGTCGCCGTCGCGCGGGCCTTCGTCGAGATAGTTCATCGACAGGCCGGGGCGGACCTCGAAGCGCTGCGGGTGGGCGGGGTAACCGGGAAGCTGGGACATCGGATCGCACCTGTAGAAAGGGCCGGTAGAACCGGCCCTTGGACACTTGGAAGATCATCGCTGTCCGTCGCGAGCGATTGGCGAGGCAATCGCGCAGCAGGTCAGCGGTGACTTTTTTACCAGACCACTTCAGCCATCGAGCAGTTCAGGCCCGAGCCAATGCCCAGAAGCGCGATGCGATCGCCCTTCTTCAGCTTGCCCAGCTGCTTGAGCTTGCTCAGCACGATCGGCACCGAGGCCGGGCCGATGTTGCCGTGCTCGCCGAAGATGGTCATGACCTTCTTCGGGTCGATGCCGAAGTTCTTGATGAACGCAGCAGTGTGCGGCTGGCTGACCTGGTGGATCACGAACTGGTCCAGCTCTTCCACGGCCCAGCCCAAGGCGATCTTGGCGGCGGTGAAGGTCTTCTGGGCCAGCTTGATGCCTTCGATCAGCAGCAGGCGGGTGTCGGTGACCATGCGGTCCAGGTTGCCCAGGCACAGCTGGTTCCACTCGGTGGCCGAGCGGGTCACGCCGCCCTTGTAGCGCGGCGCATCCGGCACCAGCTCCGAGCGCGCCATCACCATCGCGGCGGCGCCCGAACCCGTGGTCAGGGCGGCCAGCTCGTTGCGGAAGTCGTCGGCGGTGACGTCCGGGGCGGTCATGCGCTCCAGGGTCTTCTCGTACACCAGGTTGGCGGTCTCGCCATCCACCACCAGCGCGTAGTCGATGTCGCCGCGCTCGATCATGCGCGCCGCGATATCCATGCCGTTGATGAAGGCCAGGCAGGCATTGGCGACGTCGAAGGTCATGCACTCGTCGCTGACGCCGAGGTTGCCCGACACGATGGAGGCCGTGGACGGCTCCAGGTAGTCGCGGCTGACCGAGGTGTTGACCAGCAGGCCAACCTGCGTTGCATCGATGCCCGCGTCTTCCAGCGCCTTGCGGCCGGCCATGGTGGCGGCATCGGACGCAAGCACGCCGTTGTCCCACAGGCGGCGGGCATGGATGCCGGCGATATCGCCGAGCACGTCGGTGCGGATACCGAGGCGATCCAACGTCGGCTGCAGCCGCTCGTTGATTTCCTTGGTCGTCAGCGTGTGCGGCGCATCAACGTGTGCCAGGCCGGCGATCGAGACATTCTTGAAGAGCATCGAGGTTAGCGCCAAGGCTCAGGCAAAAGGGGGCGCTATTCTATAACCCCCGGGGCCTTCACCGCATCTTTACGAATTCAGGCTTGGCCGTATGGTGAAGCGTTCAGCGCGGCGGGCACTGGAAAGCGGCGAAGCGCTGGCTGCCATCGGCCGGAGCGGCGGCGGCCTGTACGGCGTTGGCGCCTGCGCTCGGGGCCTCGTTGCGGGCCAGGGTTTCCAGCTCTTCCTGCACACGCAGCGGGTTGCGGTTGTAGAAGCCGACCTTGCTCTTCACGGTGACCACCACCTCGCCCTTGGCGATGCAGCCAGCGGGAACCGGGCCTGCCGGCAGCACGCGGGTCGCCTTGCCGGCCGGTTCGATCGGCACCCAGGTACAGGCGGTGACGGTGAGCAGCAGGGAGGAAAGCAGCAGAACGCGCATGGGCAGATCCTGGAAGGGTATGGGGGGATTCTGCCTGAACAGCCTGAATCGGGGGTAGCCGGTGGGTGGGTGGGGTCAGATCCCCCGCAGGGGAGCCTGACCCCGCCTTCGGGTCACGGAGTTGCCGGCCAGCGGCCGCCACTACCACGGCAAGGTTGCCGGCCAGCGGCCGGCACTACCCGGGGAGGCCTGCCCGCGGGGGCGGGCAGGCGCATCCCTTATTTCTTGACCGGATTGCCTTCGGCATCGATCACCGTCACCTCGCCCAGGTTCAGCGCGCGCACGGCCGCTTCGGTCTGCTTGAGGTCACCCACCACCACCCAGGTCAGCGCCTGCGGCTTGATCTCGGCGGCGGCCTGCTGCACCTGTGCCGGGGTCATCGCCTCGATCTCGGCCTTGCGGCGCAGCACGTAGTCATCCGGGCGCTTGAACTGCACGATCGAACCGATGGTCGACGCCACCGCGCTGGCGGTCTCATAGGCACCGGGCAGGCTCAGGGTCTGGATGTTGCGGATGCGGTTGACCTCGGCGGCGGTGGCCGGCTTGCTGCCGTCGGCGAACGCGGCGATTTCCTTGCGCATTTCCGCCATCGCCGGGCCGGTCTTGTCGATCTGCACCGGCGCGCTGGCCATCCACGGGCGCTGGCCCACCGAATTGATCGCGCTGCTGCGCGCACCGTACGACCAGTGCTTGTCCTCACGCAGGTTCATGTTCAGGCGCGAGGTGAAGTCGCCACCGATCACGCCGTTGGCAATATCGAAGCGGGTCGAGCTGGTGGCGCTGGACGGCGCGACCACCTGGCCGGCGAACAGGTTGGCCTGCACCGCGCCCGGCTGGTCGATCAGGAACACACGCGGGCCCTTCGGCAATGCGACGTCGGTCGCCGCCTTCACCTGCGGAGCATCGCCGGCAGCCTTCCAGTCGCCCAGCTGCTTGTCCAGCAGCGGCACGATTTCCGCCAGCGTGGTATCACCGACCACGATCAGGGTGCCGTTCTGCGGGCGCAGCCAGTCGTGGTGGAAATCAACCAGATCTTCGCGGGTCAGGCCGCTGATCGCCGCCTCATCGCCACTGCCGGTGAACGGAATGGCATACGGGTGGCCCTTGCCATACAGCAGTGGCGGCAGCACGCGCATCGCCACCGCACCCGGGTTGACCTTCTCCTGCTGGATGCCGGCGATCCAGGTCGCCTTGACCCGGTCGATCTCACCCTGCTCGAAGCGCGGCTCGCGCAGCAGGTCGCGGTACAGCGCCAGCGACGGTGCCAGGTTTTCCTTCAGTGCCGACAGGTCCACGCTCATCGAGTCCAGGCCGGCCGAGGCATCCAGGCTGGCGCCCAGCGCATCGGCAGCATCGGCGAAGGCCAGCGAGCCGAGCTTGCCGGCGCCTTCGGTCATCAGGCTCATGGTGAAGTTGGCGGTGCCCGGCTTGCGGCCCTGGTCGGCGCTGAAGCCGCCCGGGAACTGGTAGCTGAACTGCACCACCGGAATCTCGTGGCGTTCGGCCAGGATCACCTGGGTGCCGTTCTTCAGCGTGGCGCGCTGCAGCGCCGGGAACTTCAACTGCGGGAACTCGCGGGTCTGCGGCACGCCGGCCTTGCGGTCGACCTGCTCCGGCAGGGTGCTGTACTTGGGGTCCACCGCGGGAACGTTGAACGGCTTCGGCGCCTGGCTCGGGTCTTCCTTCAGCGCCACACGCTCACCCGGTGCGATCACCAGGGTGTGGCTGCCCTTGTCCAGCCACTGCGCGCCCAGCCGGCTCAGATCAGCAGCACTGGCCTTCTCGATGTTGGCCAGCGAGGTGCGGAAGCAGCCCGGGTCGCCGGTGAACACCGCGCACTCGGCCAGTGCGTCGGCCTTGCCACCGAAGCCGCCGATGCGCTCGATGCCGCGGATGAAGCCGGCGCGGGCACCGGTCTTGGCGCGCTCCAGCTCGGCCGCGGTGGGACCCTGCTTGATCAGGCGGTCCAGTTCCTCGTCGATGATCTTCTCGACCTTGGCCGGGTCCTGGCCCTGCTTGACCGTCGCCATGATCACGAAGTTCGAACCCAGCTGCGAGGTCGAAAGGCCCGAGGCGATGCTGTCCACCAGCTTGTCCTGGTGCTGCAGGCGCTGGCTCAGGCGCGAGGACTTGGCACCGCCCAGGACCTGCGCGAACAGCTGCAGCTGATCGACATCGGTGGTGCCGACCTGCGGCACGTTCCAGGCGCGGTAGATGCGCGCCTGCGGCACCTTGTCGGTCATCGTCTCGCGCGTGTCGGCGTTGCGCTTGGCCACGTTCACGGCCGGCTGCGCCATGGTCGGGCCAGCCGGGATGCTGCCGAAGTACTTGCCGACCTTTTCCTTGGCAGTGGCCAGGTCGATGTCGCCGGCCAGCACCAGCACCGCATTGTTCGGGCCGTACCAGGTGCGGAACCAGGTCTTCACGTCATCCAGCGACGCCGCGTTCAGATCGTTCATCGAACCGATCACGCCGTGGTGATACGGGTGGCCTACCGGGTACAGCGCCTTGTTGAGCTGGTCCCAGGCCTGACCGTAGGGCTGGTTCTCGCCCTGGCGCTTCTCGTTCTGCACCACGCCACGCTGCTCGTCCAGCGCCGCCTGGTCGATCGCACCGACCAGATGGCCCATGCGGTCCGACTCCATCCACAGCGCCATGTCCAGCGCGGTGGTGGGCACGTTCTCGAAGTAGTTGGTGCGGTCGGTATTGGTGGTGCCGTTCTGGTTGGTGGCACCGACCTGCTTGAACGGTTCGAAGAATTCGCCGTCGTGGTTTTCGCTGCCCTGGAACATCAGGTGTTCGAACAGGTGCGCGAAGCCGGTACGGCCGGCCGGTTCGTCCTTGCTGCCCACGTGGTACCAGACATTGACGGCGACGATCGGCGCCTTGCGATCGGTATGCACGATCACGCGCAGGCCGTTGGGCAGGGTGAACTGCTCATACGGGATATCGACCTTGGCCGGTGCGGCCGGCTTGGCCGCCAGCGCATGGGAAGGCACAAGCGTGCCCAGGGCGGTGCTGAGGGCGACGGCCAGCAGTGCAGCGCGCGGGCGAAGGGCGAGAGACATATCCGGATCCTTGGTCACATAGGTGAACCCCGATCCTAGCCTGCGCACGCAGCGGCAGGAATCGGCCAGCAGTCACTGGGGGTGTTTGCCCCTGTGCCCCATCCGCAGCGCCGATCTGCGCTGCCCGACCGGTCACAAGCGCCCGCCAGGACCGTCCGGACAGTGTCCGCAGCACATCGAATGGACAGGTGTCCGCCTACCGGACACTTCTCTGCCAAACAAAAACTCTTGCAAATCAATAACTAAAAGTTGGCACGTGGATTGCTTGGTACTTCCTGCGCCAGGAAGGGCTTCAGACAAAAGCTGACTGAAGACTGAACAAATGCAGGAAATAGAAAATTTCTCTTGCATGCCCAGAATTGGTGTACTACCTTACTACCACACCACTGCTCACCAACACTAAACAGGCCCCGTCATGAACGCCAAGACCATTGCCATCGCCATCGCCCTGATCGCCGGCACCGCGGTTGTTTCGTCGGTGCAGGCCTCCGAATCCATCAAGACCCTGTCCACCGTGCAGGTTCGCCCGGCCGCCGACCAGCTGGCCCAGCAGGCCTGGGAACAGGCCAGCGGCATCCCGACCCTGGCCACCGTGGAAGTGCGCCCGAGCGCCGACCAGCTGGCCGAGCGCAACGACTACGTTGCAGCCCCGGTTGCTGCCGCGATGCCGATCACCACCCTGGCCTCGGTGGAAGTGCGCCCGAGCCTGGAACAGCGCGTCGCCCTGGCCGCCGAAATGGAAGCCCAGCGCTACGCCGCCACCCTGGCTGCTGCCGCCACCAACGTCGCCAACTCGGTCATCGTCAACCTGCCGGCCCTGCAGGTGCGCCCGAGCGCCGCCGACCTGCAGGCCCTGGCCACCGAAACCGCCCAGGTCCTGCTGCGCCCGTAAGCGGTGCCGCCCTGCCCAGCGCAGGGCGTGCGCCGTAAAGGCGGCGGTCGTCGCAGGTACACTGCGCCGATGAATGCCGCGCCCCAGTTCCATGTGATCCTGTTCCAACCGGAAATCCCGCCCAACACGGGCAATGTGATCCGGCTCTGCGCCAACACCGGCGCGCAGCTGCACCTGGTCGAGCCGCTCGGCTTCGCACTGGAAGACAAGCAGCTCAAGCGCGCCGGCCTGGACTACCACGAATACTCGCGCCTGCAGGTGCACCCCGACCTGGACACCGCGCTGGCGCGGATCGCACCGAAGCGCTTGTTTGCCCTGAGTACGCGTGCCAGCGTGCGCTACGACAGCGTGGCCTTTGAAGATGGTGATGCCTTCCTGTTCGGCCCGGAAAGCCGCGGCCTGCCGCAGGACGTGCTCGATGCCTTGCCCGATGGCCGCCGCCTGCGCCTGCCGATGCGGCCGGACAACCGCAGCCTCAATCTTTCCAACACCGTTGCGGTGGTGATGTACGAAGCGTGGCGGCAGCACGGGTTTGCGGGCGGCGCGTAACGCCACGCGTCTCTCTTCTGCCTGGTCGTTGCTGTGGCGGGCGCATGCGTTCATGGGCGTTACTTTTCTTTCCGCGCGGAAAGAAAAGTAACCAAAAGAAACGCGCCGCCATCCGCGAGCCGGTGCTGCGCACCGGTGCCCTGCGCTCCTCGGCCCGCCGGGGGACGGCGCGGAACTCGCTGCGCTCAGACACCCGCGCCTCTTCGCCCCCGCCGGACCTGCGGTGCTCGGCTCGCTTCAAGGCGGACCCAACAGCCGCGCGGTACAGGCTGTCCTTGAACCCATCTCGGTACGGTGCGCGGTTCGGTACACCGATCGCTCGCCTGCGAATACGCTACTGGGCAATGCCGGCCAGCGGCCGGCACTACCGGTGCACTCAGAACGCGCTGATGCCGGTCAGCTCGCGGCCGATCACCAGCTGGTGCACGGTCTCGGTGCCTTCATAGGTGATCACCGATTCCAGGTTCAGCGCGTGCCGGATCGCCACGTGCTCGGTGGTGATACCAGCGCCGCCCAGCAGATCGCGACACTCGCGGGCGATGTCGATGGCCATGCGGCAGTTGTTCCACTTGGCCAGGCTGACCTGCTGCGGCTGCAGCTGGCCAGCTTCCTTCAGGCGGCCCAGCTGCAGCGCCAGCAGCTGCGCGGTGGTGATGCGGCGGGCCATTTCGGCCAGCTTGATCTGCGCGCTCTGCGTGGCCGCCAGCGGGCGACCGAACAGCACGCGTTCCTTGGCATAGCCCAGCGCTTCATCCAGGCAGGCAATGGCCGCTCCGATCGGGCCCCAGCTGATGCCGTAGCGGGCCTGGGTCAGGCAACCCAGCGGGCCCTTCAGGCCCTTCACGTTCGGCAGGCGGTGGCTGTCGGGCACGCGCACGTCGTCGAAGAACAACGCGCCGGTCAGCGACGCGCGCAGGCTCATCTTGTGCTTGATCTCCTGCGTGGTGAAGCCGGCCATGCCCTTTTCCAGCACGAAGCCCTGGATGCCGTCCTCGGTCTGCGCCCAGACGATGGCCAGATCGGCCACCGGGCCGCTGGTGATCCACATCTTGCTGCCGCTGATGCGCCAGTCGCTGCCGTCGCGCACCGCGCGGGTCTTCATGCTGGCCGGATCGGAACCGCCGTGTGCCTCGGTCAGGCCGAAGCAGCCGATCAGCTCACCGCGCGCCATCGCCGGCAACCACTGCTGGCGTTGCTCCTCGCTGCCGTAGGCATAGATCGGGTACATGCACAGCGAGCTCTGCACCGAGACGAAGCTGCGCAGGCCCGAATCGCCGCGCTCCAGCTCCTGGCAGATCAGGCCATAGCTGACCGCACCGAGGTCGCCGCCACCGTATTCGGCCGGCAGGGTGGCACCGAGCAGGCCCAGCGCGGCGATCTCCGGCACCAGCTCTGAAGGGAAGCGGGCCTGGTCGAAGGCATCGCCGATGATCGGCAGCACGCGCTCGTTGGTGAAGCGGGCGACGCTCTCCTGCACCGCGCGCTCTTCCTCGTTGAGCAGGGAACGGACATCGAACAGATCGTACGGATGCAAAGCCATGGCACTCACGCGCAGTCAGGACCCGGCCATTGTCGGTCATCCGCAAGCATCGCGTCTGGCAGGTGTGGACCTTGGTCCACACGGAAGCGGGTCCGGGCGGTGAAACAATGTGCCAACCAAGGTTGGCACCTACCCGGCCACGTGCATTACGCTGCACCGCAGCAATCATGACGTGAACATCGTCGATCTAGCTCGATCACGCGCGGCCCGGTACCCTGACACATTCAAACAACCGTTTCGCTCGTGGCTGCACGCGCGATTCCCAGGCACCGCCGGTGGCCCCGATGCCGGCCCTACCCACGAGTCATGCAATCGATGAGCGCTGAAGCCAACGCCCTGCCCCCGCGTGAAGTAATGGAGTTCGACGTGGTGATCGTCGGCGCCGGCCCCGCCGGCCTGGCCACCGCGATCCGCCTGCGCCAGCGCGCGATCGAAGCCGGCCGCGACCTGTCGGTGTGCGTGCTGGAGAAGGGCTCCGAACCGGGCGCGCACGTGCTGTCCGGCGCCGTGATGGATCCGCGCGCACTGACCGAACTGTTCCCGGACTGGGCCGAGCGCGGCGCACCGCTGAAGCAGAAGGTCACCCGCGACGAATTCCTGTTCCTCAGCGAAACCGGCGCACGCGGCACGCCCAATGCGCTGCTGCCGGAGTGCTTCCACAACGAAGGCAACTACATCATCAGCCTGGGTGAAGTGACCCGCTGGCTGGCGCAGCAGGCCGAAGCGCTGGAAGTGGCGATCTTCCCCGGCTTCGCCGCAGCCGAGGTGCTGTACGGCGACAACGGTGAAGTGATCGGCGTGGCCACCGGCGACATGGGCATCGAGAAGGACGGCAGCATCGGCCCGGCCTTCGAACGCGGCATGGCGCTGCAGGCCAAGTACACGATCTTCGCCGAAGGCGCACGCGGGCACCTCGGCCGCCAGCTGATCGCGCGCTACAAGCTCGATGAAGGCAAGGACCCGCAGGCCTACGGCATCGGCATCAAGGAACTGTGGCAGATCGACCCGGCCAGGCATGAGCCGGGCCTGGTGGTGCACGCCGCCGGCTGGCCGCTGGACAGCGACACCTACGGTGGTGCGTTCCTGTACCACGCCGACGGCGGCAAGGTCGCCATCGGTTATGTGGTTGGCCTGGACTACAGGAACCCGTGGCTGAGCCCGTTCGAAGAGTTCCAGCGCTTCAAGACCCATCCGTCCATCCGCAAGCACCTGGAGGGTGGCACCCGCATCGGTTACGGCGCGCGTGCGATCACCGCCGGTGGCCTGCTGTCGCTGCCCAAGACCGTGTTCCCCGGTGGCGCGCTGGTCGGCTGCGAGGCCGGCTACCTCAACGCCAGCCGCATCAAGGGCAGCCATGCCGCGATCAAGACCGGCATGCTGTGCGCCGATGCCGCGTTCGACGCGCTGGCCGCCGACCGCCAGCACGATGAACTGAGCGCCTACCCGAAGGCGTTCGAAGCCAGCTGGCTGTTCACCGAACTGCAGCAGGCCAAGAACTTCAAGCAGTGGTTCAAGAAGGGCCAGACCGTGGCCACGCTGATGACCGGCGTGGAGCAGTGGCTGCTGCCAAAGCTGGGCGTGCGCAATCCGCCGTGGACCCTGCACCGCACGCAGCCGGATCACGTCTGCCTGGAGCCGGCGGCCAAGCACACCCGCATCGCCTACCCGAAGCCGGATGGCGTGCTGACCTTCGACCGTCTCAGCTCGGTGTTCCTCAGCAGCACCAACCACGACGAGAACCAGCCCAGCCACCTGACGCTGAAGGACCCCAGCATTCCGGTGAAGGTGAACCTGGCCGAGTACGCCGGCCCGGAAGCCCGCTACTGCCCGGCGGGTGTGTACGAGTTCGTCGGTGAAGCCGACAACGCGCGCCTGCAGATCAACGCGCAGAACTGCGTGCACTGCAAGACCTGCGACATCAAGGACCCGACCCAGAACATCGTCTGGGTGACCCCGCAGGGCGGTGGCGGCCCGAACTATTCGGGCATGTGATTGCTCCGGGCTGCGACCGCGTGTCGCAGCCCACCTGCCCCGCTGCGTCGCTATCCTGCCCGCCCATGCGTGCCTTCCGCCTGCTCATCACCATTGCTTTGGCCCTGGCGGCCACGGCCTGCCAGCGTCCGCCTGCGGCACCGGCCACGCCGGAACAGGCGCAGCAGCAGGCCATGCAGCGCGCGTTCGAGCTGTGCGCCGGCTGCCACACCGTGCAACCTGGTGGCATCCACCGCTTCGGACCCAATCTGCACGGCGTGATCGGCCGCCGCGCTGGCAGCCTGCCGGACTATGGCTATTCCGACGGCATGCGCCGCGCCGATATCACCTGGACCGCGCAGACCCTGGATGCGTTCCTGCAGTCGCCCACCCACGTGGTGCCCGGCACGCGCATGTACAACGCCTTCCCCAGCGCCGAACGCCGCGCACTGGTGATCGCCTACCTGCAGCAGCAGTCGGCTCAGTGAGCCAGGCGCTGCAGCTGTCGCTGCAGCCGTGCCACAAATTCCGCCACCGCCGCGAACAACGGCGCCACATCGGTTTCCGCCGCATCCTGCAGACGCTCCACCAACGCATTGGCCTGCCCGGCCAGCACTGTCGCTCCCACCGCGCCCAACCCACCGGCCTGACGATGCAGGTGCAGTGCGGCCGCCTCGCGATCTCCAGCCTGCAGCGCGTGCTTCACGGCGGCAAGATCGCCCTCGCTGGCCTGCAACAGGCTGTCGCGCAGCTGCTCGGCCACCGCACGTGAGCCGAAGCGCCGCTGCAGGCTGTCCAGATCGGGCAGCGTCCCAGCATCGTCGACGGCGGACCCGGCCTGCGGCTCCTCGAACGACTGTCCCTGCGCCTGCGGCAACCAGCGCAGCAGTGCGGTACGCAGCGTGGCCAGTGACAGCGGCTTGGCCAGCACTTCGTCCATGCCGGCCTCGCGGCAGCGCCGTGCATCGTCATCCAGCACACTGGCGGTCAGCGCCAGCACGGTCAGCCGCGGCTGGCCGTTGCGGCCCTCGCGTTCGCGCAGCAGGCGGGTGAAACCGAAGCCATCGAGCACCGGCATCCGGCAGTCGGTGATCACCAGATCGAAACTCTCCGACGACAGCCGGTCCAAGCCCTGCTGGCCGTCACCGACCATCACATGCGGCACCCCCAGCTGCTGCAGTCGCCAGGCCATCATCGCCTGGTTGGTCGGGTGGTCTTCGATCACCAGCACCCGCGCCTGGCGCAGCGCCGGCGGCAGCAGCGAGGCCTGTTCCTGCTCGGCGACCAGCGCTTCCACATCACCGCTGCCGGCTTCCACCAGCGACAGCCGCACCTCGGCGCGGGTCCCTTCGCCCAGCGTGCTGTGCAGCTCCAGCTCGCCGTCCATCATCTGCACTAGGCGCTGGCAGATGCTCAGGCCCAGGCCGGTACCCCCATGGTCGCGCTGGATGTAGGCACCGGCCTGGGTGAACGGCGCAAACAGGTGCTGCAACTGTTCCGGCGCGATGCCGATGCCGGTGTCGGTGACGCTCAGGCACAGCGGCTGGCTGCCGTCTTCGGCGGTCGGCCCCAGCACGTCCAGCTGCAGCCGCACTTCGCCGCGCACGGTGAACTTGATGGCGTTGCTGAGCAGGTTGAACACGATCTGGCGCAGGCGCACGCCATCCACTTCGTGCGCGGCCGCCAGCTGCGGGTCGATCTGCACGTGCAGGTCCAGCCCACGTGCACTGGCCTGCGCCGACAACAACCGGCACACGCTTTCCAGCAATGGCCGCAGCGGCTGCGGCACCGGTTCCAGGCGCAGCGCGCCGGCCTCAAGCCGCGAGTAGTCAAGAATATCGTCGAGGATCTGCCGCAGCATCTGCGCCGAATCCTCGATCACCCCGAGGATGCGCTGCTGCTCGGCATCCAGCGGCGAATGCGCCAGCACTTCCAGCATGCCCAGCACGCCACTCATCGGCGTTCGGATTTCATGGCTCATGGTCGCCAGGAAACGCGACTTCGCCTCCGCCGCCTGTTCGGCGTCAGCCTTGGCCGCAGTCAGGGCCTCGGCCTGTGCACGCGCCTCGCTGACATCCACCCAGTATCCACTCCAGGTGACCACGCCCGCTTCCGCCGCATAGGGATGGGCCTGGCTGCGCACCCAGCGCGCGCCGGTGCCTTCAGGTCGCAGCCGGAACTCGAGAACAAGCGGTGCGAACTGGCGCGCCGCCTGCTCGACCGCATGCAGGATGTGCTCGCGGTCGTCTTCCTCGATGCGCTCCAGCAGGCACATTGCATCCTGTTCGGCCTGCTGCCGGCTGATCCCGAACAACGCCTGCAGGTCACCGGCAATGAACGGGAAGCTGAGGGTTCCATCTGCCGCGCGGCGAGCCTGATAGACCACGGCGGGCAGGTTGTCGGTGACTTCGGCCAGGCGCTGTTCCAGGTGACGCCGTCCGGCCACCTCGCGGCGCAGCCGCCAATGCCCGATGGCGTGCACCAGCAGCGCGGTGAGCAGCACCAGCAGCAGCGGCACGCCCCAGCGCATCGCGCTGTTCCAGTCCAGGCCGTTGCGGTACTCGACGGCCAGCCAGTCCCCGCGCAGGGCCTCGCGCTTGCGCGGCGTCATCTGCAGCAGCAGGCGGTCGAAGGTGGTGGCCAGGGCGGCATGGCGGCGCTCAACCGCCAGCACCAGCTGATCGTTGAAACCTGCCGGTGCCGCCACCTGCAGGCGCCCCGGGAAGCGGTTGCGCAGCAGATGGTCAACCAGTGCCAGGTTGCCTACGTAGGCATCGGCGTCGCCATTGATCAGGCGCTGCAGGGCCTGTTCCGCGCTGCGTGCCGCGATGATCCGCGCCTGCGGCGCCTGCTGCAGCACATAGCCACGCACACGTTCCGGATCGGACAGCAGCACCCGCTTGCCCTGCAGGTCGGACAGGCCCAGCAACGCCGGGCTGTCACTCCGGCTGACGATCACGTTCGGCACGCTGATGAAGGGCTGGCTGAACACCCAGTCCGGGCCCAGGTAGCGAGAATCGGCAGGAATGCCCATCACCGCCTGCAGCTCGCCGCGGCGCGCCTTCTCGCGCACCTCGTACCAGTCATGGCTGTTTTCCACCTGCAGGTTGGCGCCAGCCTGCAGCAGGCGCCGCAGGTATTCGCTGGCCAGGCCACTGGGTTTGCCATCCTGGTCCGCGAACGACAGCGGCGCCGCGTTCGGCGCGAAGCCGATCTTCAACGGCTGCTCCAATACCCGTTTCTCGGCCTGGCTCAACGCCAGCTGTGCCGATGCCGACCACTGCGGAGGTGGCAGCCAGCGCTGCACCAGCGCATCGCGCTGGGCCTGGCTGGTCGCAGCCAGTGCCAGGTCCAATGCTTCGGCCAACGGCTGCTTGCTGTTGGGAACACCGAAGTGCAGCCGTTCGGGCGGCAGATCGCTGGGACGCAGCAGCACGACCCCCTGCAGGTCCTCGCGTGCGATCAGTTCGGTGGCCACGTAGGCATTGCCGATGTAAACGTCGGCCTTGTCGTCTCTGACCATCTCCAGCGCCGCCAACGAGCTGTTTGCGACAAGCTGTCGTGCCCGGGGAAAGCGCGCCCGCACCTGCGGGCCGGTCAGGAAGTCCTGCTCGATCACCACCCGCAGTCCATCCAGGTCGGGGATATCGGAGGCACGCAGGTCATCCGGGCGTCCCACCAGGGCCAGCGCTGCCTCGCCATAGGCGGCGGTGTAGACCATGCAGCGGGTGCGGTCGGCACTGAGACCGACATTCATCACTACATCGATCTCGCCACGACATGCCGCATCCAGCACGGATGTCCAGTCGGGATAGCGTCGTGCCTCCACCTTCACGCCCAGCTGACGGGCGATAAGCGACAGATAATCCGGCCCCAGCCCGATCTGCCGACCATCACGGAGGGACTCGAACGGCGGCCAGCCGCTGTCATACTGGCCCACAACGATGCTTGGATGCGCGGCCAGGTACTCGCGCTGCAGGGGAGTGAGCGGCAGCAGTCCTGGCACGGCCTGTACCGGTGCGGCAGGCAGCACCAGCACGGCCAGCAGCAGGACCAGCCCGCGAACAGCCCAGCTACGCATCGGCGTCGATCTCCTAGAATCCTGCCAGGAACCGCGATGGTCGCGGTCCGGCGTGCCCGGTGGCCATACTAGAGCATGAGCTTGCGCATCATCATCGCAGACGACCACCCGGTGGTCCGTATCGGTACCCGTGCCGTCATCGAATCGAGCGGGGTGGGCCGCGTGGTCGGCGAAGCCGACAGCGCGCAGGCGCTGATGGCCCTGCTCGGCAGCCAACCCTGTGACCTGCTGGTCACCGACTACTCCATGCCGGGCAGTCCCCAGGCCGACGGCTTCGCCATGATCGGCATGATCCGCCGCCGTTATCCCGACCTGCCGGTGCTGATGCTCAGTGTCTCCAACAACCTGGCGATCCTGCGCATGGTGCTCGACAGCGGCGTGCTCGGCCTGGTCGACAAGAGTTCGTCGATGGACGAACTGCCACAGGCCATCCAGGCGGTCTACCGGGGCCAGCCCTACATCAGCCGCAGCCTTCGCGAGCGGGTCGAGGCCGCTGGCAGCTGGCGCATGCGCGAGGGCGACGGCAAGCCACTGTCGCCACGCGAGGTGGAGGTGCTGCGGCTGCTGGGCACCGGCATGACCGTGAAGGAAATCTCGCTGCAGCTGCACAAGAGCGTCAGTACCATCAGCCGGCAGAAGGGTGACGCCATGCTCAAACTGGGCCTCAAGGGCGACGCCGAGCTGTTCGATTACCTGCGCGACGGCAAGATCTGAGAGCCAGATCACACAAGAAGGGCAGCTGCCATCGCCCTCTTTGACCGGCCGCCGATCTGTGCCAAGATGGTCCGGCATGAGTTCTCAATGCGAGGTCGAAGGAATCGACCGGCTCATGTCCTCGCTCCCGTCCCTGGTGGACGTGGCGCGGTTTCCTGCCGGCCGTCTGGCCCGGCAACGCTGACCATGGAGAGGCGCATGCATCATCCCCCCAAGCTACGTTGGACCCTGCCGTTGCGGCCTCTGCGCGCATTCGCGGCGTGCCTGCTCGTCTCTCTTTCCGCTGCCGCCTGCAGCGCCGCCGATCCGGCCCCCTCGTCCTCCCAGCCCGGCGCCTCTGCGCAGGCTGCCAATGCGCCCCGACAGGATGTTGCCCCGATGCAGACCCCCACCCCCGATGCCGCCACCACCCCGCCCGACGCGCCGACCGTGATGTATTTCACCTACCAGGTGGACGGCGATGGCGCGACCTCCTATGAGGTCCAGAACGGCAGCGTGGCGACCTTCTGGTTCGGCCACACCTTCACTCTCGATGGCACCACGTACTACACGGGTTTCTCCTGGGATACCCGCGAGCACTACGGCAAGCCGGGCGAGCAGACGCCGGCCGGTCCGGATGACCGCGCCAACCTTGCCGAGGCCACCTTCATGCTGGCCGGCACCGACGCCAGGAAGCCATGGAAGTTCCGTGGCCAGGAATGGACCATCGGCGCACTGGGCGCGTACGACAAGGCCGACGATGTCGATACCCGGCGCAAGCCGCTTGAACATCGCACGGCCGATGGTCGCCTGCTGCTGGCGGTGCCGACCAGCAGCTTCGACCGCGGCATCAGCAGCACCGGCTATGCGCTGCTGCTGTTCAACCCCAGGCGCAGCGAAGACGACGTGGACAGCAAGGTCTGGCGCTATGTCGGTTCAGTGCGCACGGGTGAGGACAACAGTGCCGCCTGCGACGACGGCAACGTGATGCCCTGCACCGACAGCGATGGCGAACTGGCCTTCGCTGCCGACGGCAACGGCCTGCCGCGACTGACCGTGACCTTCAAGGGCACCACCATCGAAGGCCCCGGCAAGACCCGCGCACTGGGTGCCGGCGACGCCGTGCACTACACCTTCGACAGCGCGACCCAGCAGTACGTCGCGCCCTGATAGCACCCGCCACGCGCGGGTTCCCTGTTGACCGACATGTTCTTGACTCACGGATGAGTCCGGTTGGCGATTCGCGGCACGCGCCGCTCCATCAACCCCGAGGAAAACGTCATGGCACAGCATGACTACAGCAGAAAGGAAGTCCTGGACATCGTCGAGCAGGTCGCCAGGCAGAAGGGCATCCCTGTGGATGACTTCATGCGCTTCGCGCACATCGAGACCGGCGGCACCTTCAACGAGCGCGCCCACAACACCTCATCCGGCGCCAAGGGCCTGTTCCAGTTCGTGCCCGGCTCCGCGCGCCAGTACCACCTGACCGGCCACGAGTTCGACCCCACCCGCAACACCGAAGCGGCCGCGCAGATGTACCAGGACAACCTGGACTCGATGGCGCGCCGCAACGAGCGCACCGGCAACCCGTACCTGTCCGGGGGCAACACGCCCACCGGACTGGACCTGTACCTGGCCCACCAGCAGGGCAGCGCCGGCTACGGCTCGGTGCAGACTGCCATTGCCACCGGCACCTTCGGTGTGGTCCGCAACAGCCACGGCGACGAGATCAACATGCGCCGCAACGTGCTGAACCAGATCGGCTCCGACGCGAAGGCGCTGACCGGCCACACCCTGGCCGAGATGCGCAGGATGAACGACGGCGACCTGGCGCGGACGTTCTCCAGCTATTACATCCACAAGTACGCAGCGATCAGCATTCCGGAAAAGAACATCGAACCGCAGGCGGTAGTACAGGGCCAGGGCCAGACCCCGGCAGCACCTGCGCAGGCCAGCGCAGCCGTGGCGGCGGGTGCAGCCACGCTGGCGGCAACCGCAACGGCAGCTGCCACACCGAAGCCAGGCATTGAACTGCAGGCCGCCTACGAGGCCGGCGTGAAGTACGACGACGTCAAGTACGCCATCAACATTCCGGGCCACGCACTGTACGTACCGGGCAAGACCGGCAAGAACGTGGAGCAGGGTTACATCGACTGTTCCGGCTGGGTCGGCACGCTGCAGAACCGGACCATGGACGAGATCAACCAGAAGGCCGGGCACGCGGTGTTCAGCAAGGCTGATCGCATCGACCTGGGCAACCTCGGTTCCGGTGGGATCGTGCGCAAGGCGTTCGACCAGTCCGGCGTGCTGCTGGACCGCGACGCGATCCTGAAGCCCGATGCGCTGAAGGAAGGCATGATCATCGGCCTGGATACGGCCAGGACCCGCCATGAGCACTGGAACGGCATCGACCACATCGTGATGGTGGTGCGCGACCCCAACACCGACAAGCTGCTGATCAGCCAGTCCACCGGCAGCAAGGGCGTGCACACCATGCCGGTCGAGGACTACCTCAAGCAGGTGAAGGACCACCCGAACTGGAAGCTGTACGCCTCCGATCCGCTGTCCAAGGCGCGCGACCTGCTGGAAAACCGCACCCAGTCGCACGAGCAGAGCCAGGGCAAGCCTGCGGCCGAGCACAAGGCCGCTGCCACGCCGCACGCCGAACTGTACAAGCAGGGCGCGCACAGCGAGGGCGTGCGCAAGGTGCAGGAGCAGCTGGGCCACCTGGGCTACGTCGGCGCCGACGGCAAGCCGCTGGTCGAAGATGGCCGCTTCGGCCGCAACACCGACGCGGCAGTGCGCCAGCTGCAGAAGGACAACGGCCTGGTGGTCGACGGCATTGTCGGGGCGAAGACCCTGGAGGCAATCAAGGACGCACGCGAACGGCCGTTGCTGAACGACGAGCGGCACCCGCGCAATCCGTTGTTCATCCAGGCCAGCAAGGGTCTGGAACTGCTGCCGGCCGGGACCTTCAAGGACCGCCACACGCTGGAAAGCGCTGCTGCGGCTTTGACCAAGGAGGCGCATGCCGCCGGCCTGCAGCGCATCGACTCGGTGGTGCCCAGCCCGAACGGTGAGCGCCTGTTCGCCGTGCAGGGCACCATCGGCGACCCGGCCGCCAGCCGCGTGGCGGTGGAGACCCGTGCCGCCAGCGAGCAGAGCCTGGCGCTCAGCAGCGGTGCCGTGCAGGGCGCGCCGAACGTGCTGCATCAGCAGCAGGACGCCCAGCAGGAGCAGGCCCGGCAGGCCCAGAAGGCGATGGGCGTCTAAGCCCGCGGCGCCTTGGGAGAGAAGGGAGGGCCACGTCCGCGTGGCCTTTTCCCTTTCTGCCAGCTGAGCGGCCGGGGCCGCTTTCAGCCTTGCTTCATGCCGCCTGCCGCTAGATGAATGCGCAAGCCGCGCGGTGGACCAGGCAATGTTCCGGCAATGTTGGAACGCCAGCGTGGACATCACGGCAGCCGGGGCGCCCCGCGCCCTCCCTGCCCAGCGTGGCATGCACCTCACAGGAGAACGAACATGCTCAGTACTTCCGCACTCAGCTTCCGTGGTCTGGCGATGGCCCTGGCCCTGCTGGCCGGCGTCGCCGTGGTCAGCGATGCCAGCGCGATGTCGAGGAAGGACAAGCGCACCCTGGTCGGCGCCGTCGTCGGTGGCGTGGCCGGCAACCTGCTCTCCAACGGTGATCCTGCTGCCACTGTCGGCGGTGCCGTGGCCGGCGGCGCGATCGGCAACCTGACCACCTCCGACCGCCGCGACCGTCGTTACTACGACAATCGCCGTTACGACAACCGCTACGATCGCCGTTACGACCGTGGCTACTACCGCAGCGGCTACTACGACCGCGGTGACGACCGTCGCTGGCAGCGCGAGCGCTACTACGACAACCGCTACTACCACGACCGCGGCCGCCATCGCGGCTGGTAAGCAGCGCGGCATCCCCCATGCCGATGCACGGACGGGCGGGTCGATGACCCGCCCGTTTGCGTTGGCCGCGTGCATGGCGTTGAATGCGCAGCCTTGGATGTGACTTTCCCCACTGGGGCTGCGGCATGACTTCTTCCTCCCACCGCGTGCAGGGCCTCAACAACGACGAGGTTGCTGCCGACTGGCCACCGATCAGCGCGGCGGACATTGCGTGGCTGCGCCGGCGCTACCCTCAGCTGGACGAGCGCAGCCAGCCCCGCTGGCACAGCCCGCGGCCGCTGTCGGCCGCCGCCATCGTCAACGGCGTGGACGGCGCGGTGTTCATCAAGCGCCACCACCACAGCGTGCGCAGCGCGGCGTGCCTGGAAGAAGAACACCATTTCATCGCCCATCTGGCCGCCGCCGGCGTACCGGTGGTGCAGGTGCTGGCGGCCACCGATGGCCACACCGCGGTCGAACACGGCGAATGGACCTTCGAGCTGCATGCGGTTGGCGTGGGCGACGACCTGTACCGCGACGCGGTGTCGTGGTCGCTGTTGACCGATGTCGCGCAGGCCCGCGAGGCTGGCCGCATGCTGGCCCAGCTGCACCGCGCCGCGGCCAGTTACCACGCGCCACAGCGCAGCACCCATCTGCTGGTCGCGCGCGACGATCTGATCCGCGCCGACGATCCGATCGCGGCCATCAAGGCGGGGCTGCACGAGCGCCCCGGGCTGGCCCGCTATCTCGCGCGCATTCCGTGGGAATCGCAGCTGCAGCGTGATGTGCTGCCGTGGCATGCCGGACTGGCCGAGCGCCTGCGCGACGAGCCACGGCTGTGGGCGCACAACGACTGGCATGTTTCCAACCTGCTGTGGCGCGATGGGCAGATCAGCACCGTGCTGGATTTCGGCCTGGCCTCGCCCACCAGCGCGCTGTTCGACCTCGCCACCGCGATCGAGCGCAACGCGGTGGCGTGGCTGGAACTGGAGCGCGGCATGGAGGCGGTGCGCATCGATATCGCGCTGGCCCTGCTCGACGGCTACCGCGAGGCACAGCCGCTGTCGGCGGCACGCGTACACCTGCTGGCCGACCTGCTGCCGATGGTCCATTTCGACTTCGCACTGTCTGAAGTGGAGTACTTCGAAGGCATCACCGGCTCGACCGCGAACGCGAACGTGGCCTGGCAGCCCTTCATGCTGGGGCACCCGGCGTGGTTCCACAGCGCGCCGGGACAGGCGCTGCTGCAGGCCCTGCACGCGGCAGCCTGAAGGGCACCGGCTCGCAAATCCGTACCATTTGTAGTGAAATGGTCACCTGAAGCGGGGGTGCCTGGATCTGCCAGGCTGAGAGAGTCCCTTGGAACCTGATCCGGTTTGCACCGGCGTAGGGAGCTTTGAGCCGCAGCCACGCCCCCGTCATGGGCCGGTGCACCTGCGCGCCGTCGCTTCGTCTCCCTTGTTGTCCGAAGACGAACCGAATGAACCGCTGCCTGCGCCCCACCCTGCTCTCCCTCGCCCTCTGCGCCGCGCTGCCGCTGCACGCCAGCGAGGCCGAGGCGTCCCCCGATGCGGCTGCCACCGGCGCCGAGCGCTCGCCCACCGAACTGGCAGCAGTGCGCGTGCAGGCCGGCAAGCCCAAGGCCGATACCGCGCGCGTGAACGCCTTCGGTGGTGGTTCCTGGAAGGACACGCCGGCGTCGGTGAACGTGCTTGAGCGCGATTACCTTGATCGCCGCCAGGTGCGTTCGCTGTCCGAACTGGCCAGCAACGATGCCTCGCTGGGCGATGCGTATGCGCCGGTGGGCTACTACCAGAACATCGCCATCCGCGGCTTCGCCCTGGACGCCGCCACCGGCTACCGCTTCAACGGCCTGTCCATCGCCGGCGAACAGCGCCTGGCGTTGGAGAACGTGCAGTCGGTGGAGATCCTCAAGGGTGAAGCCGGCCTGGCCGCAGGCGTGATGGCGCCCGGCGGCATCATCAACTACATCGGCAAGCGCCCGGCCGAAGTGCGCACCGCCACGCTCGGTACCGACTCGGAAGGCTCGCGCTACGTCGCCGTCGATGTCGGCCACTGGATCACGCCGCGCCTCGGCCTGCGCCTGAATGCCGCATGGGATTCCAGCAATTCCTACGTCGAGCACGCCGATGGCCGTCGCAACTTCTACTCGCTGGCCGCCGACTGGCTGATTGGCGAACGCGGCAAGCTGGAAGTGGATGCCAACTACCAGACCAGCTCGCAGCGTTCGGTGTCCGGCTACCAGCTGCTGGGCGCGCGTGAGCTGCCGCACGGCGTGGATCGCGAATTCCTGCTCGGCTACCAGCCCTGGCAGCGCCCGGTGGATATCGCCAGCACCAACATCACCGCGTTGCACACCTACGACTTCAACGATGCCTGGCAGTCGCGCGTCTCGGTCGGCCACAGCCGCTCGGTGATCGATGACAACGTCGCCTTCGCCTACGGCTGCTACTACGCCACGCAGTGTGCCGATGGCAGCGTGCCGGGCAACTACTTCGCGCCCAATGGCGACTACGACGTCTACGACTACCGCAGCCCGGACGACACCCGCCGCAACCAGCAGGCCCGTGCCGAGCTGCGCGGCCGCTTCGAGACCGGCAGCGTCGGCCATGAGTTGACCCTCGGTGCCGACTACTTCCGCCGCACGGTAGACAAGCGCCCGAGCGTCAACGAGTACGTCGGCACCAGCAACATCCACGACGCACAGGTGCCGGTGTTCGCGCCGTCGCCGAAGATGCCAGGGCCGTCCGCACGACGCCTGGACAGCCGCCAGACCGCATTCTTCGCGCTGGACCGGATGAGCTTCGGTGATGACTGGCAGTGGCTGGCCGGCGGCCGCTTCGTGCGCCTGGACGAGCGTGCCTACGACAAGCGTGGTACCCCGCAGCGGCACAGCCGCCTGTCGCGTTTCCTGCCGCAGACCGCCGTGGTGTGGAAGGCCACCGACCAGCTCAACGCCTATGCCAGCTACGTGCGCGGCATCTCGCTGGGCCAGGAAGCGCCGTTCTGGACCAGCAACGCCGACACCTTCCTGCCGTCGGTGCAGTCGCGGCAGCTGGAAGTGGGCGTGAAGTACGTGCCGGTCGAGGCGCTGACGCTGGGCGCAGCCATGTTCCGCATTTCGCAGCCGTACCAGTACGCCAGGCCGGACAACAGCGACGTCGGCTACACCTTCGTCGAGGAAGGCACGCAGACCCACACCGGCCTGGAGCTGACCGCCAACGGGCAGCTGACCGATGCGCTGCAGATCGTGGCCAGCGCCAGCGTGCTGCAGGCGCGCGCGCGCGACACCGGAACGCCGGCCTATGAAGGCCATCAGCTGGTGAACGTGCCGAAGGTGCGCGCCAGCGTGCACGTGGCTTATGCGCTGCCGTTCGTGCAGGGCCTGGATGTGACCGGCGGCTGGCGCTATGCCGGTGCCAACGTGGCCCGCGCCGACGGTGGCGTGCGCGCACCTGACTACTCGGTGTTCGATGCCGGCCTGCGCTTCCAGCATCGCCTGCACGAACGTGCGGTGACCTGGAACCTGTCGGTGGACAACGTGTTCAACCGCTTCTACTGGCGCGATACCGGTAGCAGCGGCGGTGACTACTACCTGTTCCCCGGCGCACCGCGACAGGCCCGCCTGTCGGTGACGTTCGCGCTGTGAGCGGCGTCATGCTCGAGTGGACCGCCGCGCTGTGCAGCATCCTCGGCGTCTGGCTGATGGCCAAGCGCCGGCTGGTGGCGTGGCCGGTCGGCCTGCTGTCGGTGACGCTGTATGGCCTGGTGTTCGCCGAGGCCAAGCTGTACTCGGACACCCTGCTGCAGGTCGCCTTCGGTGGCTTCCTGGTCTACGGCTGGCTCAACTGGCGGCAGCACGCCGCCGACGAGGGCAGCGTCCGCATCGTGCCACTGGCACGCGGCAAGCTGCTGCGCGACCTGGCCATCGGCCTGTGCGGCGGCGTGGCGCTGGGTGCAGCCATGCACACCTTCACCGATGCCGCGCTGCCGTGGCTGGATGCCATGCTGACCGCGCTGAGCCTGGTCGGCCAGTGGTGGCAGGCGCGCCGCCACGTGGCCTGCTGGTGGGTGTGGATCGCGGTGGACGTGGTCTACGTGGGCGCGTACCTGTTCAAGTCGCTGCACGTGACCGCCGCGCTGTACGTGTTCTTCCTCGGCCTGGCCGTGTTCGGGCTGCGCGCATGGAGCGCGGCCGCGCGTGAACCGCAGGTGGCAACGCAGTAGAGCCACGCCATGCGTGGCTTGGGGCTACCGGTAGTCGCCAACCTTGGTTGGCGCACACCTGCCGACCAAGGTCGGCATCTACCCAACATATCCACGCAGGGCCTGAATCTACTGCATCCGCAAGATCAGTAGAGCCACGCCATGCGTGGCTTGGGGCTACCGGTAGTCGCCAACCTTGGTTGGCGCACGCCTGCCGACCAAGGTCGGCATCTACCAGGCCCATCCACGCATGGCGTGGATCTACTGGGTAAGCAGCAGGCCCAGCCGCAGCGGCTGGCGCATGTCGGCCGGTGGCGCGGCCTGCAGGGGTGCACTCTGCAGGGTCGCGCGCAGGTCGGCGTCGATCTGGGCATCACCCAGGCTGTCGAATTCCAGTTTCGAAATGCGGCCATCCGCCGCGATCCATACGCTCACCGGCAGCGGTGTCGGCGCATCCGGATGTGCCTGCAGCCATTCCAGCACGCGCTGCGCCTGCGGATCCTGTTCCTGCTGCAGACGCTGCTGCAGCTGGCCGCCCACGGCGGCGGCATAGGCCATCCAGTGTGCAGGGGCTTCCTGCGCGGACACCCCGGCGCTCCCCAATGCCAGCGCACCGAACAATGCAGCCAGCGGCCGCCACCAGCGGCGTGCGCCGGTTGTGTTCCTTGCCATCGCCATCGCCCGCTCCTGCGCTCTCATCCAACGGCTGATGGTCGGCGCGGTAGATGACAGGCAGATGGCGGTCGGCACTCCCCGGCGCGATCAATCGCCTAGGTCGGCCAGCACCTTGCGCGAGGGCGCGAAGAAGGTCACGCCGGTGGTGGCGGTGGAGAAATCGAGGATACGGTCATGCAGCGGCGCGGGATTGCCGATGAACATGCGCTCGAGCATCTTCTCGATCACCCACAGGCGGCGCGTGTAGCCAATGAAGTAGGTGCCGTACTCGCCACGGCCCGGGTTGGCGAAGGGCATGTTGTCGCGCAGAATCTCGTGCTCGCCGTCGGCGTCTTCGATGGTGCACAGGGTCTTGTGCGATTTCTGTGCATCGGCCGGCGCATCGTCCAGTTCGATGTTGTCGTGCTTGGTGCGGCCGATGATCGCTTCCTGCGCCTCGGTCTTCTGCGCGCGCCAGGCATCGAGGTTGTGCAGGTACTTCTGCACCACCACGTAGCTGCCGCCGGCATGCTCCGGATCTTCATCGCCCACGATGGTGGCTTCCGGCAGCGACAGCCCTTCCGGGTTGGCGGTGCCATCGACGAAGTCGAGCAGGTCGCGGCCGTCGAAATAACGGAAACCGGACACGTCATCGACCGTTTCCACCGCATCGCCGAACGCCATCAGCAGGTTGCGCTCGAATGCCACGATCAGGTCCATGGTGCGCGCACGGATGTGGTACAGCAGGTCACCCGGCGTGGACACCGCGGTGTGGGTCGCGCCCTTGATCTCGCGGAACGGCTTCAGTTCACGCGGCGGCGTGGTGCCCACCAACGGCTGCCACACGCGGTGACCAATGGCCACGTTGCAGGTGAAGGTGCGCTCGATTTCACGGATGGCCGTGTTCTTGATCAGGTCATCGGTGCTGGCCAGCACCTCGCGTGCCTTGGCGATCGACGCCTCGTCATCCTTCACTTTCAGCACCAGGAACGCCGCCGAATGGGTCAGTGGCGCGGTGATCTGCTGCGGCTCGTTGTCGAGCGTGTGGTTGAGGGCGGTGATCGGTGCGGGCTGGGAGTTCACGGCGATTCCTGCTGGCTTGAGGCGGGCGCATCGCGTGTGGCGATGTGCGGGCGATCATAGCGGAACCGCCTGACCGGGGACGGAGCGGTTCTCGTTCCGATGCCGGCGCTGCAGCACTATTCCTGCGTCAGCAGGGCTTGCAGGACCAGCGCCGTGCCATCGAAGCCAAGCGTGCAGCAGTGGTATGGGATGCCGCAGCAGGGCGTCAGTGAGCCCGCATAAAAGTGAAGCCCGGCGCGAGGCCGGGCTTCGGTTGGCGTGTGGGAGAGAGAGAGTCACACGCCAGCACAACACGCACTAACGACAGGCGTTTGTTACCAGGTGAAGCGCGGGCCCACGAACCACTCGCGGTCGCCGGCCTTGGCCAGCTTCACTTCGCCACTCAGGCCCCAGTTCTGGTTGAACTTGGCGGTGGCGCCGACGCGGCCGTAGAACTCGCCGTCCGGGTTGTAGCCGTGCTTCTTGCTGAAATCTTCGTAGCCGGCCATCACGTAGCCTTCCACGTACGGGTTGAACGCGGTGCGCACGCCCACTTCGGTGGAGTAGCCGTTGAAGTCCAGGCCGCGCTTCTCGTCGTACTTCTGGTACGCAACACGGGCCACCAGGTCGGTGTTCGGTGCGATGCCGTAGTTGTAGCCGACACCCAGGCGCCACTGGTCGACGTCATTCTTGAACTTGTCGGTTTCCTGGGCGCTGTAGTCGCCAAAGACGTGGAAGTTCGGGTGCACCGCAACGGAACCCTTCACCTTCCAGCCATCGGCGTCGCCGCCCTTGGCATCGGTGTTCACGTAGCCGCCTTCAACGTAGTTGTACGACAGGCCATCGGTTGCCGATGCAGCGAACGGCAGAGCAGCCAGAAGACCCAGGGCAAGCAGCGAATTCTTGTTCATCGGGACACACCTTTAATTATTTTGGTTTCGTCGACCGCCTCCCGGGAGGGGGAGAGAGAGGAGGCGGTCGACAGGTGTGAATTATCCGTTAGGGGGTCTAATCAACCCTGAATATTGAACTGACTGGTGTATAAATAAGGCTGACGTTCAGGGAACTCCGCATGGCATTGCTGTTAGACGGGCAACCATAGGTTTGCGTTTTGGCTGAACCTATGGTTGCGCAAGGGCTGAGAACCTATGGTTGCAGTGACTTAGGGGCAGAGCTGACGTCCGCGGCTGATTGGCCCTCGCCAACAGCCCAGGAGGCAAGCGCCGCCGTGACATCGGTCCAACCTTGTCGGTCCTTAACAAGTAAGGAGCCCCTTTATGTGCCCTACGAGGGTTCGCGGGGAGTCGGACGAAGCATGCGGTTGGCCTTAGCGACTCAGGACTAGTAGTGGTCGACATCGCTAGAGTCTCGTCCGCTACGGGCCGTACGCTGACGCGCCTCGCTCCTCTTGAAGTTCACGGCTGCTTCATGCCAGAAGCTGACATCGCTAGGCTACCTCCGACGCTTCTCAGAGGCCTTAATATCAAGCCCGCCTTAACGCTGCATGCGGCTAAGACCGGCGGCACTCCATCTACTAAATGGGCCCTGCGTCGGGCCGGCATTGTGGAGCGTTGCCGAAGGGCTATGGAAGGTGCCGGACGACCTGGCCGAGCGTGGCCGCCAGTACGACGCGCAGCGCCTGGGCGGCGTGGCCGTGGAGCTGAAATCGCACTTGCCCATCGAGCGGCAGGCCCGCGTGATCGGGGCCACGTGGCTCGACCAGCAGTTGATCGGCGGCGGCTCGGGCCTGGGCGACCTAGGCTTTGGTGGCGAGGCCAGGCCATGCAACAGCGCGCCGACTTCCTGGCCGAACAGGCGCTGGCCGAGCGGCGCGGGCAGCGCGTGATCCTGGCGCGCAACCTGCTGGGCACGCTGCGCAACCGGGAACTGGCACAGGCCGCGAAGGACATTGCCGCTGAAACCGGCCTGGAGCATCGCCCGGTGGCCGACGGGCAGCGTGTGGCTGGCATCTACCGGCGCAGCGTCATGCTCGCCAGCGGGCGCTACGCGATGCTGGACGACGGCATGGGATTCAGGTTGGTGCCGTGGCGGCCGATGATCGAGCAGCGGCTGGGGCAGCATATCGCCGCCGTGGTGCGCGGTGGCGGCGTATCTTGGGAGCTTGGACGGCAGCGCGGGCCAAGTATTTCTTGAGACCCTTCATCTACTTGTCGAACGGCCGAGCGCCTTCATCAGCCCCGGCTTCTGGCTCGCAAAGGTGCCATAGAAGACCTCATTACCGATGAGCGTGATCGGAGCCACGCGCACGCCGGTTCGTGACTTGGCTTCCGCAGAAATCTTCGGGTCGGTCAGGTCGCGTTCTTCAAACACGATGCTCTGCTGGGACAGCCACTCCTTCAGCACCCGGCAGTCCGGGCAGGCTGGAGTGCTATAGATGATGATGCGCGGGGTGCTGGCTTGGTTCATGGTCGTGCCTTCACTTTCCCCGAGCGGCAAGCCAGCTCTTCATCATGGCGATCTCTCCTTCCTGCGCAGAGATAACCTCCTGAGCCAACTCGCGGACCTCCGGGTCCTTGCCGTACTGCAACGCCACCTTGGCCATGTCGATCGCGCCCTGGTGATGCGGGATCATGCCGCGCATAAAGTCCACATCGGCATCGCCGCTGAAGTCAATCATCATGTCGGCGTGCATGCGGTCATTGCCGGCACGGTAGGCGGTCGTCGAGGCGTCGCCCGAGCTGCCGGTCCCCACCTGTTGGCCGCGTTCTCCAAGCCACTTATTCATCATGGCGATCTCGCCTTCCTGCGCAGAGATAACCTCCTCGGCCAACTTGCGGACCTCCGGGTCCTTGCCGTACTGCAACGCCACCTTGGCCATGTCGATCGCGCCCTGGTGGTGCGGGATCATGCCGCGCATGAAATCGACGTCGGCGTTTCCAGTGAACTGCGCTCCCATCCCCGCGTGCATCTGGTCGTTCACGGCGCGATACGCGGTCGTGGAAGGACTGTCATTGGCCGAGGCGCTGGAGGGCATCGCGTGCCCATGGTGACCTCCGCTCGCATTGGCCTGCATCACTTCACCCGACGGGACCACCTTCTTCTGAACGGCCCTCAGGCCGATGGCGACCACGACGGCGCCCGCAATGAACAACAGGCTGAACTTGTTGACTCTCATGAAAAACTCCTTGAATGAGGTTGATGGAGTCACTGTAGGGCCTCCCATTGTTGGAAGGTCAAGGCCCTCATTTCGCCGTTGATGCCGATGAAAACCCTCGGCGCAAGATCCAGTCCTTCACTTCCGCCGCCTACGACAACGCGCTGTCGAAGCTGCAGCGGTGGAGGCAGGTGATGTAGCGCCTGAGGTGACCGCTAGATGGAACACCTTCCGCATCGGCCCGATCAGCCCGGACCTAGCCGCACCGGCTTTCGCGCGGTCTGCCACAGCAGCGGCACCAAGATCAGCGCCAGGGCCGGGAAGATCATCCAGTTGACCGCCTGCCAGCCCGAGTTGTGCAGGATCGATCCCGCGAGGAACGACACGGCCGCCGTGGCGGCGAAGACGAAGAAATCGTTCATGCCCTGCGCCTTGCTGCGCTCGGCCGGGGTGTGGCAATCGGTGACCATCGCCGTCGCGCCAATGAAGCTGAAGTTCCAGCCGATGCCCAGCAGCGCCAGCGAGCCCCAGAAGTGGGACAGGCCGAGCCCGCCCAGGGCCACCACCCCGGAGGCGGCGAGCAGCACCATGCCCACGGCGGTCACGCGCTCCTTGCCGTAGCGCACCATCAGCCGCCCAGTGAAGAAGCTCGGCCCGAACATCGCCAGCAGGTGCCACTGGATTCCCAGGGCGGCGTTGTCCACCGAATGCCCGTGGTTGACCATCGCCACCGGCGCGGCGGTCATCACGAACGCCATCACCCCATAGGACACCACGCCTGCGGCCACGGCCAGCGCGTAGCGCGGCATCGCCAGGAGCTGCAGCACCGTGCGGCCGCTGTCGGCGGCGGCTTCGGCCGGGGTCTGGCGCGGCGTGCGCAGCATCAGCAAGATCGGCAGGGCGATCAGCGGCAGCAGCGCTTGGCTGAGGAAGCTGCCGACGTAGGGCGTGCCCGCTACCGCGTCGCGCGTGAAGATCACCAACTGCGGCCCGATGATGGCACCCGCGAGAGCCCCCACCATCACCCAGGAAATCGCCTTGGCCTTGAGCGCGTCCTCGGCGGTGTCGGCGGCTGCGAAGCGGTAGCTCTGCACATACGCGCCGTAGAAGCCCGCCAGGAAGGTGCCGGCGCAGAAGATCCAAAACGAGGCCAGCATGATGCCCAGCGCGGCGATCAGGCCCGAGGCCACGCCGAAGCCGACCCCGACCACGTATCCGTTGCGGCGGCCATGGCGCCGCATGATGAACGCCGCAGGCAAGGTGCCGATGGCAAGACCCAGGCCGAACAGGCTCACAGGCAAGGTGATCGAGGCCGAGTCCTTGGCAAGCTGCTGGCCGACCAGCCCGCCCAGCGACATCACGATGGGCGCGCTGGCGCCACCGAGCGCCTGCGCGGCGGTGAGAACGCCGATGTTTCGGCGCGTGATGCTCTGGTCGGTCATGGGCGGTCCTTCTTGTTCGTTTGTCTGGCCGGAATTATTACACGCATGAATATATGTTCAGTTATTAGACCATGATTCGGCCATACGATGCTCATGAACCGCCGCAGCCTGGTCGCTCCTCGCAAATCTCCCGAGCGGCAGAAGGAACAGCCTGCCGTTCCAATGCGAGCAGGTGCTCTTTCACCCGGGTCAGTTGCGCCATGCGTTCCTCGACACAGGCGAGATGGTCCCGGACAGCCTGCGTCAGCAGCTCGGGTTCCGGGGACTCGCGATGCGTCCAGCCCAGCAAGTTGCGCATGTCATCCAGGCCGATGCCCGGCGCGCGGTAGTTGCGAATCAGGTAAAGCCGCTCGACATGGGCCGGGCCATAGCGCCGGTAGTTGTTGCGGGACCGCTCGGGAGCGGGCAGCAGGCCCTCCCGTTCGTAGAACCTGATGTTCTCAGGGGCGTGCCGGTCAAGCGCGCGAGTTCACCAATCCTCATCCAGCTCTCCGCGCGCAGCGATGGGGGACGCCACCGCTGCGCGCCGGCCCTCATCCCGGCGACCGGGCGGGCTGCTGCGCCGTGGCGCCCGATTGCACCGTGTGCTCAGTCCAGCCGCCGCCCAGCGCCTTGTACAGATGGATGAGGTTGTTCAGCCGCGTCAGGCGCGTGCGCACCAGGGTCTGCTGCGTGCCGTAATGCGTGCGCTGCGCGTCGAGTACAGTGAGGTTGTTGTCCACGCCCTCCTGGAAGCGCTGCTCGGCCAGCTCGTAGGCCTTCTGGCTGGCCGCCACCAGGAGCTGCTCCGCGCGGATCTGCTCATCGAGCGTGCGCTTGCCCGCCAGGCCGTCGGCCACCTCGGCGAAGGCCGCCTGGATGGACTTCTCGTAGTTGGCGATCTCGATGCGCTTCTGTACGTGCGCCACGTCCAGGTTGGCGCGCAGCGCGCCGCCGCGGAAGATGGGCAGCGTGATCTGCGGCAGGAAGCTCCAGGCCCGCGAGCCCGAATCGAACAGGCCGTCCAGCGAAGCGCTGGCCGTGCCCGCCGAGCCCGTGAGGCTGATCATCGGGAAGAACGCGGCCCGCGCCGCGCCGATGTTGGCGTTGGCGCCGATCAGCATCTGCTCGGCGGCGCGGATGTCCGGCCGGCGCGCGAGCAGTTCGGACGGCAGGCCGCTCGGCAGGCCGGTCGGCACGATGTCGTCCGGCAGCGCCATGGCCTCGTCAAGCTGCCGGGACAGCTCCGGCGTCAGCGGCTGGCCCAACAGCAGCACCAGCGCGTTGCGGTCCTTGGCCGCCTGCCGCGTGTAGGCGGCATGGTTGGCCTCGGCGGTGCGCAGCGCGATCTCTGCGCGGCGCAGGTCGAGCTGCGTGGAGTTGCCCGCTTCCACCAGTTGGGTGGTCAGCCCGTAGGAGCGCTTCTGCGTGGCGAGGGTGTCGCTCGTCAGGCGCAGCAGTTCCTGGTCGGCACGCAGCGTGAGGTAGGCGCTGGCCACCTCGGACACCAGGCTCATCTGCGTGGCGATGCGGGTCTCGTCGAGGGCCAGGTAGGACGCCAGCGCCCGGTCGCTGAGGCTGCGGACGCGGCCCCACAGGTCCAGTTCCCAGGCGGCCGTCACCCCGGCCACGTCGTAGCGCCGGAGCACGTCGCTTTGCCCCGTGGTGCTGAGGTCGGCCGGTGCGCGCTCTGACGCGCCGCGGGCGGAAACGCCCAGGTTCGGCAGCATCTCGGCACGCTGGATACGGTACAGCGCCTGAGCCGCCTCCACGTTGAGCGCGGCCTTGCGCATGTCGCGGTTGTTCTCCAGTGAAATGCCGATCAACTGCTGCAGCAGCGGGTCGCGGAAGAAGTCCCGCCAGCCGATCTCGGCCGTGATCGCGTCGTCGGGCGTCGCGGCCGCCGGTTCCACATAGGCCGCGCCCGAGGGATAAGCCGTGTCGATCGGCGCTGCGGGCCGGTCATACTTCGGTGCCATGGAGCAGCCAGTCAACGCCGCCGCGAGGGCGAGCGGCGCCAGCGTCCTGGCGGGTCGTGTGAATGCGAAAGATGTTTTCATGTCGTATGTCCTCCTGGCCGTCATGCGTGCTGGTCGGTCATGCCGACACGGGCATGGCGCGCTTCGCGGCGCAGCGCCAGCTTGCGCACCACGACGTAGAACACCGGCGTCAGCACCAGGCCGAATACCGTCACGCCCAGCATGCCGGCGAACACCGCGATGCCCATGGCGTGGCGCATCTCGGCGCCCGCACTGCTGGCCAGCACCAGCGGCACCACGCCAGCGATGAAGGCGAACGACGTCATCAGGATCGGGCGCAGCCGCAAGCGCGCGGCTTCAAGCACGGCTGCCAGCGGATCGGCCCCTTCGCTTTCCTTCGCGCGGGCGAACTCCACGATCAGGATCGCGTTCTTGGCGGCCAGGCCGACCAGCACCACGAAACCGATCTGCGTGAAGATGTTGTTGTCCCCCCCAGAGAGCCAGACGCCGGCGATCGCCGAGAGCAGCGCCATGGGTGCAATCAGCAGCACAGCGAACGGCAGCGACCAACTGTTGTACTGGGCCGCCAGGAACAGGAAGGCGAGCAGCACCGCCAGCGCGAAGATATAGATAGCAGTATTGCCAACTCGCTTTTCCTGGAAAGTCAGGTCCGTCCATTCGTAGGTCATACCGTCCGGCAGCGATTCGCTCACGATCTTCTCAATCGCGGCGGTGGCCTGGCCGGATGAGTAGCCCGGCGCTGGCCCGCCGCTGATGTCGGCCGAGGGGAAGCCGTTGTAATGCATCACCCGGTCGGGGCCGGAACTGCGCTCGATGGTCGCGATCGCGCTCAGCGGGATCATGTCGCCCGCTGCATTGCGCACCTTGAGCATGCCTATGTCCTCAGCCTGCATGCGGAACTGCGCATCGGCTTGGGCCATTACCCGGTAGGTGCGACCGAAGCGGTTGAAGTCGTTGACGTAGAGCGAGCCAAGGTTGACCTGCAGGGTGTCGAACACCTCGGTCAGCGACACGCCCTGCGACTTGGCCTTCACCCGGTCGATGTCCACCTGCAACTGCGGCGCATTGGTCTGGAAGCTGGCGAGCATGTTCGCCAGCTCGGGCGCCTGCATGGCCTTGCCCATGATCTGGCCCTGTGCTTGTGCAAGCGCCTCGGGACCCAGGCCCGCCCGGTCCTCAATCTGCAGCTTAAAGCCGCCCATAGAACCCAGGCCCGGCACCGGCGGCGGCGGGAAGATGCCGACGAAGCCGTCCGGGATCTGGCTGAACTTGCCCATGAGCTTGCCCTGGATGGCGAAGGCCGACAGCGACGGGTCCTTGCGCTCATCGAAGGGCTTGAGCATGGCGAACATCAGCGCGGTGTTCGGCTGGTTCACCGGTCCATTGACCGACAGGCCCGGGAAGGCCACCACGCTCTCGACGCCCGGCTCAGCCAGTGCGATCTTGGTCATCTCCTTGACGACCGCCTCGGTGCGATCCAGCGAGGCGCCGGTCGGAAGCTGGGCGATGCCCACGAGGTAGTACTTGTCCTGGGCGGGCACGAAGCCCGCAGGCACCTTGTGGAAGCCCAGCCAGGTCAGGCTCAGGAAGCCGACGTAGAGCAGCAGCACGATGGCGCTGCCGCGCACCGCGCGGCGCACGCCCCCGACGTAGGAATTCGAGGCGCGGTCGAAGAAGCTGTTGAAGCGGCGGAAGAAGCCGCCGAACACGCCATCGATGATGCGCGTGACGCGATCGGGCTTGGCCGCGCCGTGGTGCGGCTTGAGCAGGATGGCGGCCAGCGCTGGCGACAGCGTAAGCGAGTTGATCGCCGACAGGATGGTCGAGAACGCGATGGTTAGCGCGAATTGGCGATAGAACTCGCCCTGCAGCCCCGACAGGAACGCCGAGGGGATGAAGACCGCTGCCAGCACCGAGGTGATGGCCAGGATCGGGCCAGTCACTTCATCCATCGCCTTGCGCGCCGCGTCCTTGGGTGATTCGCCCAGCGCTATGTGGCGCTCCACGTTCTCCACCACCACGATGGCGTCATCCACCACGATGCCGATGGACAGCACCAGTCCGAACAGCGACAGTGTGTTCAGCGAGAAACCGAACATGTGCATCACCGCGAACGTGCCGACCAGCGAGACCGGCACGGCGATCAGCGGGATGATCGACGCGCGCCAGGATTGCAGGAACAGCACCACCACGATCACCACCAGGAAGATGGCCTCCAGCAGCGTGACGGCGACGGACTGGAGCGAGGCGCGCACGAAGACCGTGGGGTCGTAGGCGACGCTATACTCAATGCCGTCGGGGAACTTGGCTTGAAGTCGGTCCATTGCCGCGCGCACCGCGCTAGACACATCCAGCGCGTTCGCGCCCGGGCTCTGGATGATCTGTATCCCCACCGCCGGCTCGCCATTGAGCAGGCTGCGCAAAGAGTAGGAATCGGCCCCCATCGAGATGCGGGCGACATCCCGCAGGCGAGTTACCTGGCCGTCGGCGCCCGTCTTCACGACGATCTCGCCGAATTGCTCCTCGCTCGACAGTCGGCCCAGAGTGTTGACCGTGACCTGGAACGCCGCCGAGGCATCCGGCTGCTGACCAACCGAACCAGCGGCAACCTGTATGTTCTGCTCGCGGATGGCGGCAACCACGTCGCTCGCGATCAGCCCACGAGCAGCGACCTTGGCGGGTTCGAGCCAGACCCGCATCGAATACTCCCCGGCGCCCCAGACTAGGACATCGCCGACGCCTGGCGTACGAGCCAGCTCATCCTTCACATGAAGTGTGGCGTAGTTGGAGACGTACAGCGGATCATATCGACCTCCAGGCGAAAGCAAATGCACCACCATGAGAACGTCCGGCGACGTTTTCTCGGTGACAACACCGATGCGCTGAACTTCAGGCGGTAGGCGCGGCAACGCCCGCGAGACCCGGTTTTGCACCTGGATCTGCGCAATGTCGGCGTTGATATGCTGCTCGAAGGAGACGGTGAGCACCATTTTCCCGTCGGTGGACATCTGAGACTGCATGTACATCATGCCTTCTACGCCGTTGATCGCCTGCTCCAGCGGTGATGCCACGGTATCGGCGATCACTTGCGGGTTGGCACCGGGATAGCTAGCGGTGACCTGCACCGTGGGAGGCGTGACCTGCGGGTATTCGCTCAGCGGCAGCTGGAAGTAGCTGATCGCGCCCGCGATCAGCATCAGCAGCGACAGGACGATGGCGAAGACCGGCCGGTTGATGAAGAAGCGGGGGAAATTCATTTGCGGGCCTCCGCCGAGCCGGCCGCGCCGTCAGCCTTGGCGGGGTCCGCGCCACCGGCCTTGGCAGGCGCCGCAGCGGGAGCCGGAGCGTTTGCCGCAGCCTTGGTCGCGCCGGCCGCGCCTGCGGCCGGTGCCGCGGGCGCCTGCATGGGCACCATGCGCGGCGTGACCGCCATGCCGGGGCGCACGAGGCCCTTGATGATGATCTTCTCACCGGCCTGCAGGCCGCCGTTGATGACGCGCAGCCCGTCCACCACCGGCCCCAGTTCGATGGGCCGGTACTGGGCCTGGTTGTTCTCGCCCACAACCAGCACGTAGTTGCGCCCTTGGTCGGTGCCCACGGCCTGATCGTCGATCAGGACGGCCTCGCGCGCCGCGCCGGTGGACAGCTTGGCCCGGACGAACATGCCGGGTGCCATGCGCCCATCCGGATTGGGCACAACGGCGCGCACGCGGATCGTGCCGGTGCTTCGGTCAATGGTGTTGCCCACGAAGTCGAGCGCGCCCCTGTGCGGGAAACCCTTGTCCGTGGTCAGCCCGACCTGCACGGGCAGCGAGGCCTTGCCGCCGGCGCCCGCAGCGGGCCGCGAGCGGCTCACGACGTTGAGGTACGTGGCTTCGTCGATGTCGAAGTACACGTGCAGCGGGTCGATGGACACGACCGTGGTCAGCAGCGTGGCCGCGCCGGCGACACCGCCGCTGACCAGGTTGCCCTCGGTCACGAGCACGCGGTCAACGCGCCCGGCGATGGGCGCCGTGACGCGGGCGTAGGACAGATCCAGCCGCGCCGCAGCGACGGCGGCCTTGGCCGCTTGCACCTGGGCCTGGCGCGCACTGCGCGCGGAGACGGCATCGTCGTAGGTCTTGCGCGCGACAGCGCCGGTCGCCACCAGGCGCTCGGCGCGGTCGAAGTCGGCCTGGGCCTGACTGGCCAGCACCTCGGCCTGTTGCAGTTGCGCCGCAGCCGTGTCGAGCGAGACCTGGAACGGCCGGGGGTCGATCTGGAACAGCAGTTGTCCCTTGCGCACCAGTCTGCCCTCGGGGACGCTCACAGCATCGACGGCGCCGCCGACCCGCGAGCGCAGCTCGACGGTCTTGGGCGCGGCCAGGAAGCCGGTGTACTCGGCCGATGGCGCGACCGTGCGGGTGATGACCTCGGCCACGGGCACCTGCGGCGCCATCGGCGCGTCCGCCGGGGGTGCCGCGGCCTTGCCCTCGTCCTTGGCGTCGCGGGCGGCAATCGCTATGCCCCCGACGGCTGCGATGACGCCTGCCACCACAACGATTCTGATTTTTTTACGCATGGAAGTGCCCCTTTCTTGGATGCAGGACTCCGGCCCTTCCGAAGCGCTCTGCAGAAATTTGTGTGGAGGCTGGGCGTTACAACGAAGGCAAGGTCAAGCCCTTTGGGTTGCCCTAGCGGGCAGGCTGCATGGACAAGGTGGTGGGGAACCCCGCGTCGTCGCCGTGGCCACTCCGACATCCAGCTCACGAATGCCGTTATGCGGTTGAACCGGTCGGTCTTGTGGGTGATTGCGAGCGCGGGAGGCTCAGGCGTCCAAGCTGCCGCCGCCCATTGCTGTGCCTGCGCGGCATCCCGGCGCCCAGGCAGGGCCCGCGATTCAGGCTGTTGCGCCCAGGCCGCATCGAGGACGTCCTTGAGGCTAACCGGCGGCGTGGGTACCGGCGCCTCGCAACCTGCCATTCGCCTGGGTGCTTGGGCCTGGTCAGTCGTCGGCTTTGTCCTCGGAAATGTGGACCGCCATGTCCTGCAGCACCTGGCTGACGTGCTGGTCCGCGATGCTGTAGAAGATGTGCTTGGCTTGGCGTTCGCCGCGCACGAGGCGCGCTCCGCGCAGCAGCCGCAGGTGATGGCTGACCAGAGACTGCGACAGGTCGAGCGCTTCGGCGATGTCCCCCACGGCGACCGAGCCATGCATGCACTGCAGCAGGATCTTCAATCGCGATTGGTCGCCCAGCAGGCGGAAGGTCTCGGCCAGAACAGCGACGTCACTTTGCGACATTGCGAGGGCATCGGTCGCCGCGTCGTGGCTGGTGGTCGAGCATTGCGCGGTGTCGGCGCTGGTGGTTTCGCGGGACGTCATGGATGCAAATCCTCAAGTGGAGTGCGAGCCGGCTCGCGCGGCCTCAATGCCTGTGACCAGGAGCGGAATGGTCGTGGTCATGGCCGTGGCTGTGCCCGCCGCCATGCTTGTGATTGCCATGATCATGGCCGCTGTGGTCATGACCGCTGTGATCGTGGCCGCTGTGGTCCTGACGCTCCGACGTGGGCTGCAAGCTGCAGACGTTCTCGTCGGTGCCCGAGTTCCAGTCGATCCCGACCGTGGCGTGTTCGATGCTGAATTGCTCTCGAAGCACCGCTTCGACGCGTTTGACCACGGCGCGTGCTTCCTCGTCCACGTTGGGGCGAACGTGCAGCGTGGCCATCGTGCGCCCGGAGGTGAGCTGCCACACGTGAACGTGGCTGACGGCCGCCAGGCCCGGCACGGCGCCCATCAGGCCTTGCTCCACCTTCTCCGGCGAAGCATCCTCCGGCGCGCCTTCCAGCAGGATGTGGATCGACTTGGCGAGCAGCTTCCATGCGCTGCGCAGGATCAGCGCCGCCACCAGGACCGACAGGATGGGATCTATCGGCGTCCAGCCCGTGAGGTAGATGACGATCGCAGCGACGATGGCGCCGACCGAGCCGAGCAGGTCGCCCATCACGTGCAGGATGGCCCCCTTCACGTTGACGTGATCGGTCTCTCCGCGGGTCATGATCCACAGCACGAGCACGTTCACCAGCAGGCCGAGCACGGCGACGATCATCATCGGGCCGGCAAGGATCACGGGCGGCGCCTGCAGCCGCTCCCACGCCTCGTAGGCGATCCAGGCGACGATCGCGAACAGGGTCACGGCGTTCAGGAAACCGGCGATGACCTCGAAGCGCAGGTAGCCGAAGGTGCGCTTGCTGTCGGCCGCGCGGCGGCCGAACCGGAATGCTGCGTAGGCCAGTGCGAGCGCCGCGGCGTCGGTCAGCATGTGGCCCGCGTCGGCCAGCAAGGCCAGCGAGCCCGACAGCACGCCTCCGACGGCCTCCACAACCATGAAGCCGAAGATCAGGAAAAAGGACAGCAGGACCTTGCGCTCGTTGGCGCTGGTCACGGTCGGGGTGTGGTCATGATCATGGTCGTGATCGTGATCGTGACCATGGTCATGTGCGTGGGATTGGGACATGGGGCCTCGGGAAACTGGGTCTTTGACTGTGGCTCAAAATATAACACATGAATATGTGTTCATGTGAATTGATTTGCACATTTGTGTCCGCGTCTCACCACGGCCGGGATGCCGCTCCGGGCAATTGCCTTAGCCTGGCTCGGCGACCATTCCCCACGCCTGGCAAGCAGCCGTTGATCTAACATCCAGTGGCAATATCCCCCCTGGGGGGATATGATTTCAGCATGGAAGACATGCATAAGCACACCACCCATCCCGACCTGGTGAAGCGGCTCAAGCGCGCCGAGGGGCATCTGCGGCACGTCATCGGGATGATCGAAGGGGGAGAAACCTGCCTCGACATCGCCCGCCAGCTCGCGGCGGTGGAAAGCGCGGTGACGGCGGCCAAGCGCGTCCTGATCCACGACCACATCGACCACTGCCTGTCCCATGACGAGGACTCCGTTCTGACCGAAATGAAGGCGCTGACCAAACTGCTCTGAGGCCGTCCGATGCTCTCCGTGCTGAAGAACCGCACCTACCGCCACCTGTTCACCGCCCAGGTGATTGCGCTCGTCGGCTCCGGCCTGATGACGGTGGCGCTCGGCCTGCTGGCCTACGAGCTGGCCGGCGCGGATGCAGGCGCGGTGCTCGGGACGGCGCTGGCCATCAAGATGCTGGCGTACGCGGGGGTCGCGCCGGTCGCGCAGGCCTTCGCCGACCGGCTCCCGCGGCGCTCGCTGCTCGTGGCGCTGGACCTCGTGCGAGCGGCCGTCGCGCTGTCCCTGCCCTTCGTCACCGAGGTCTGGCAGATCTACCTGCTGATCTTCGTTCTGCAGGCGGCGTCCGCCGGCTTCACGCCGACCTTCCAGGCCACCATCCCGGACATCCTTCCCGACGAAGAGGACTACAGGAAGGCGCTGTCGCTGTCCCGGCTGGCCTACGACCTGGAAAGCCTGATTTCCCCGATGCTGGCCGCCGCGCTGCTGACCGTCATCAACTTTCACAACCTGTTCGCAGGAACGGTGCTCGGTTTCCTCGTTTCAGCCGCTCTCGTGGTCAGCGTGCGGTTGCCCACGTCCGTCCCCGGCCGGCGCCGCGGCATCTGGGAGCGAACGACGCGCGGCACGCGCATCTACCTCGCCACGCCACGCCTGCGGGGCCTGCTGGCGATCAGCCTGGCCGTCTCGGCGGCAGGCGCGATGGTGTTCGTGAACACGGTGGTGCTCGTGAAGGCGCGTTTCGGCCTGGGCGAAGTCGAGGTGGCGTGGGCACTGGCGGCGTTCGGAGGCGGCTCGATGGTGGCCGCCTTCGTCTTGCCGTCCCTACTGGAGAAAGTAGCCGACCGACCCGCGATGCTCACCGGCGCCGCTGTCCTCGTCGTGGGCACGGCGATCGGCGCACTGCTGCCGAGCTATGTGCTGTTGCTGCCGCTGTGGCTGGTGATCGGCTTTGGCTACAGCGTGGCGCAGACGCCATCCGGCCGTCTTCTGCGCCGCTCGGCCCACGCCGAGGACCGTCCAGCGATCTTCGCGGCCCACTTCGCGCTGTCGCACGCCTGCTGGCTCATCTGCTACCCGCTGGCCGGACGCTTCGGCGCGGCCACGGGGCTGCAATCGACGTTCGTCGTCATGTCCTTGATCGGCCTGGCTGGCGTGGCGCTGGCGCTTCGGCTGTGGCCGGCCAGCGACCCGTCGGACTTGGCCCATGACCATCCGAACCTGTCGGCGGATCACCCCCACTTGCGTCAGCACGCGAACCAAGGCGGGCACCATCACGTGCTGGTCGTGGATGACTTGCACCGGATCTGACCGAAAGGATAGGCCTCACGGGACGCGGTAAGGGCTGTTTCGCACCAAGGCTAGTCGTCGCTGTTGTCCTCAACGATGTGGATGGCCATGTCCAGCAGCACCTGGCTCACGTGCTTGTCCGCTACCTCATAGAAGATCTGCTTGGACTGGCGCACGCCCCTGACCAGACGGGCTCCACGCAACAGTCGAAGGTGATGGCTGACCAACGACTGCGAGAGTTCGACGGCTTCCGCGATGTCGCTTACCGACGTGGACCCCTTCATGCAGCACAGCATGACCTTGAGCCGCGACGGATCGCCCAGGAGCCGGAAAGTCTCGGCCAGGATGGTCACGTCATTCTGTGACAGGGAGGCCAGATCGGTGCTTGGGCCCTTCGGTGGGGCACTGACTGGTTTGCGTGGAGTCATCTCTCAAAAATTCCTACCCTCGAACGGCTGTTCGTGCCCTTCAGGATCAACGAGGCTGCGACCGCTTGAGCGCGCGCACAGCCCGGGACCAGGGCGAGCCTGGCGACCAAGGCCCCTCGTTTCCCCCGTGCGCCGGGCCATTTCTGAAACCTGACAGTACCCGAAAAAAGCGCTTGACCTTCCCACGATGGTAAACCCCAAGCTCCCCCCGTGTCGAATATCAACTATGGGAAACAACCATGAGCATGCCAATAACGAGTGATGCTCGTGCCACCGCAGCAGCGATCAGCCTACCCATCGAGGGCATGACCTGCGCGAGCTGCGTCGGCCGAGTCGAGGCCGCCCTGGCCAAGGTGCCGGGCGTGGACAGCGTTTCCGTCAATCTCGCCAACGAGCGGGCGGACATCCGCCTGGCCGGTCCTGTCGATCGCATCGCGTTGATCCAGGCGGTCGAGAAGGTCGGCTACGACGTGCCGGCTGGCACCGTCGAACTGGCGGTCGAGGGCATGACCTGCGCCTCCTGCGTGGGCCGCGTCGAGAAGGCACTCAAGGCCGTGCCCGGCGTCACCGAGGCCACGGTCAACCTCGCGACCGAGCGTGCCACCGTGCGCGGCGTGGCCGCCGTGGCGGACCTGATCGCGGCCATCGAGAAGGTCGGCTACGAGGCCAACCCGGTGGATACCGGCGCGCAGGCCGACGAGGAAGCCGCCGAGAAGAAGGACGCCGAGCGCGCCGAACTCAAGCGCGACCTGACCCTGGCCGCCGTGCTGGCGCTGCCTGTGTTCGTGCTCGAAATGGGCTCGCACATGATTCCCGGCATGCATGAGTGGGTGGCTTCCACCATCGGCATCCAGCAGAGTTGGTATCTGCAGTTCGTGCTGACCCTGCTGGTGCTCGCCATTCCGGGCTGGCGCTTCTACGAGAAGGGCTTCCCGGCGCTGTTCCGCCTGGGTCCCGACATGAACTCGCTGGTCGCGGTCGGCACGGCCGCGGCCTTCGGCTATTCGATGGTCGCCACATTCGCGCCCAGTCTGCTGCCGGCCGGCACGGTGAACGTGTACTACGAGGCGGCCGCCGTCATCGTGGCGCTGATCCTGCTGGGCCGCTTTCTTGAGGCACGGGCCAAGGGCCGCACCTCCGAGGCCATCAAGCGCCTGGTCGGCCTGCAGGCCAAGGAGGCGCACGTGCTGCGCGACGGCCGCATCGTGGACATCCCGATCAACGACGTGGCGCAGGGCGACATCGTGGAAGTGCGCCCCGGCGAGCGCGTGCCGGTCGATGGTGAAGTGACCGAGGGCCGCAGCTTCGTGGACGAGTCGATGATCACCGGCGAGCCGATTCCCGTCGAAAAGGCGGAAGGCAGCACCGTGGTCGGCGGCACCGTCAACCAGAAGGGTGCGCTGACGCTGCGTGCCACCGCCGTGGGCGGTCAGACCATGCTGGCGCAGATCATCCGCATGGTCGAGCAGGCGCAAGGTTCCAAGCTGCCGATCCAGGCCGTGGTGGACAAGGTGACACTGTGGTTCGTGCCCGCCGTCATGCTGGCCGCCGTGCTGACCTTCTTGGTCTGGCTGGTGTTCGGCCCGTCGCCCGCGCTGTCCTTCGCGCTGGTCAATGCCGTGGCGGTGCTGATCATTGCCTGCCCGTGCGCCATGGGTCTGGCGACGCCGACCTCCATCATGGTCGGCACGGGCCGCGGCGCCGAGATGGGCGTACTGTTCCGCAAGGGTGAAGCCCTGCAACTGCTCAAGGACGCCAAGGTGGTGGCCGTGGACAAGACCGGCACGCTGACCGAGGGCCGCCCGGTCCTGACCGACCTGGAGATTGCCGACGGCTTTGACCGCAACCAGGTGCTGGCGAAGGTCGCCTCTGTCGAATCGCGCTCGGAGCATCCGATCGCACGCGCCATCGTCGAGTCGGCCGTGGAAGGTGGCATCGCGCTGCCGACGATGACCGACTTCGATTCGGTCACGGGCATGGGTGTGCGTGCCACCGTGGACGGCGCGCGTGTCGAGGTCGGTGCCGATCGCTTCATGCGTGAGCTGGGTTTGGACGTGAGCGGCTTCGCTCGCACGGCCGAGCGCCTGGGCAATGAGGGCAAGTCGCCGCTGTACGCCGCGATCGACGGCCGACTGGCCGCCATCATCGCGGTGGCCGATCCGATCAAGTCCAGCACGCCCGTGGCCATTGCCGCGCTGCACCAGCTCGGCCTGAAGGTGGCGATGATCACCGGCGACAACGCGCGTACCGCGCAGGCCATCGCCAAGCAACTGGGCATCGACGAGGTGGTGGCCGAAGTGCTGCCCGAGGGCAAGGTCGAAGCCGTGCGCCGCTTAAAGGCCACCCACGGCCAGATCGGCTACGTGGGTGACGGCATCAACGATGCGCCGGCGCTGGCCGAGGCCGACGTGGGCCTGGCGATCGGCACCGGCACCGACGTGGCGGTGGAGTCGGCCGACGTGGTGCTGATGTCCGGCAACCTGCAGGGTGTGCCCAACGCCATCGCGCTGTCCAAGGCCACCATCGGCAACATCCGCCAGAACCTGTTCTGGGCGTTTGGCTACAACACGGCCCTGATCCCGGTAGCTGCTGGCGTCCTATACCCCGCATACGGTGTGCTGCTGTCCCCAATTTTCGCGGCCGGAGCGATGGCGCTGTCCAGCGTGTTCGTGCTCGGCAACGCGCTGCGCCTGCGCCGCTTCCAGCCGCCGCTGGCGGCGGATACCGCTCATTGAGAAAGGAGGAACACCATGAACATCGGTGAAGCATCCAAGGCCTCGAAGGTCTCGGCCAAGATGATCCGCTACTACGAGCAGATCGGCTTGATTCCCCCGGCCGACCGGAACGATTCGGGCTACCGCGCCTATAGCCAGGACGACGTACACCGGCTGCACTTCATCCGGCGTGCGCGCGACCTCGGCTTCTCGGTGGCCGAGATCACGGACCTGCTGGGACTGTGGAACGACAAGTCGCGCCAGAGTGCCGACGTCAAGCGCCTGGCGCAGCAGCACATCTCCGAGCTGGACCGGCGCATCGCGAGCATGTTGGAGATGGCCGAGACGCTCAAGGCGCTGATCCGGTGCTGCGCCGGCGACGAACGGCCCGACTGCCCGATCCTGCACACGCTGGAGCAACTCGATACCAGCGACGACGAGCCCGAAGCGCGCACCGGCGCCGTGCCACGGCGTACAAGTGGCAACGCAGCGGCAACGAAGCCGCGTGCGCACTGAGCAGCCGGGAGAGACATGCCCAAGATCACCGTATTGCCCCATCCTGAACTGGCGCCCGAGGGCGCCGAGCTGAACGTGCCGGTCGGCACCTCGATCTGCGAGGCGCTGCTAGACAACGGCATCGAGATCGAACATGCCTGCGACATGAGCTGCGCCTGCACGACCTGCCACTGCATCGTGCGCAAGGGGTTCGATTCCCTCAACGAGGTCGAGGAGTGCGAGGACGACCTGCTTGACCGGGCCTGGGGGCTAGAGGCGCAATCGCGCCTGAGCTGCCAGGCCATCGTGGCGAACGAGGACCTGACCGTCGAGATCCCGAAATACACGATCAACCATGCCAAGGAGAACCACTAGGACCCAGCGTGCCGCCGCGGGCGCGCCGGCCTGCGGCGGGGTTGCTCTGGCAGACGGAGGACTGACGGCGTTGCAGCCTGACGACCGACCCGCGAGCCAGATGTCTACACCCCCTTGCACCACCGCCGGTTAGGCTGGAAATGTCGTCAAAGTCCTTCAATCCGTGATAGTCGGCGCTGCGGCCGGCCCGTGAAAAGTCCCACAGGAGAAGTCCAGCATGTCTGCGCCCAAACAAGCCACGCTCTACCGGATGGTCATGCCCGGCCATACCTGCCCCTACGGGCTGAAGTCGCTCGATCTGCTCAACCGCAAGGGCTACGAGGTCGAGGACAAACACTTGGCGAGCCGCGAGCAGACGGATGCGTTCAAGAAGGAGCATGGCGTCGAGACCACGCCCCAGGTCTTCATAAACGGGCGGCGCGTGGGCGGCTACGACGACCTGCGCAAATTCTTCGGCATGTCCGTGAAGGACAAGAACGCCGTGACCTACATCCCTGTGATCGCGCTGTTCGCCATGGCGGCCGCGATGGCGCTGGCGGCGAGCTGGGCGGCCTTCGGCCAGCTCTGGAGCATTCAGGCGGCAGAGTGGTTCGTGGCCTTTGCCATGTGTCTCCTGGCGCTGCAGAAGCTCAAGGACGTGGACGGCTTCGCGACGATGTTCCTCAACTACGACCTGCTGGCCAAGCGCTGGGTTCGGTATGCCTATTTCTACCCGTTCGCGGAGGCCATCGCAGGCGTCCTGATGGTCGCGGGCGTGGGGATGTGGGTGTCGATTCCGTTGGCGCTGTTCATCGGGACCGTCGGGGCCGTGTCGGTTTTCAAGGCGGTCTATGTCGATCGCCGGGAACTCAAGTGCGCCTGTGTGGGCGGGGACAGCAACGTGCCGCTGGGCTTCGTGTCCCTGACCGAGAACCTGATGATGGTGGCGATGGCCCTGTGGATGTGGGCCAAGGTCGCCTACCTTGGGATGCACTGAGCGCCGCGCCAGGTACGGCACAGCGCACGTGCTCGCATCGGCCGTCCTGTGTGCAGGCCGGCCACGACGCGGTGTTACTACGCGCGCGGCGGGAAGCCAGCTTCGCTCAGGGCCGCGGCGATCTGCTCTTGCGAGGCCGAGGTCTGGACCTCGACACGGCGGGTCGGCGGGTCCGTGACGATCTTAGCGTTGGGGTCGATCGTTTGGATCGTTTTCGTAACGGTGCGGGCGCAGCCGCCGCAGGTCATGTCTTCGAGATGGAATTGCATGGAAAACTCCTTTCGGGTTTGGGTGTTTGAAGTCTGGTCCTTGCCAAGGTTGGAAGGTCAAGCGCTATTTGCATCCCCGCTACACCAATCGGCCGAATGCTCATAGGGGCAAGGCCGTGGTGCTCTTTACCCGATCCAGCACGAAGCTTGTCTTGCAGTCCTGCACGCTGGGGTGCTTGAGCAGCGTGTCGAGCACGAAGCGAGAGTAGTGAGCCATGTTCTTGACGACCACCCGCAGCAGATAAGGCGTGTCCAAATCCAGCATCGTCGCCGCCGCCTTGGCGTCCTGGCTGTCGCCGGACGCGGCCGACCAGCGCGAGGCAGCCATCGCCAAGCGATTGGATCGGCTGTCGCGCCAAGCCGAGCGCATGGAGCGCGATCAGAACATCGCCATCGAAACGCTGGCTCTGTTCATCCGCTACTACCTCACCGTCAGCACGCCGGTTCCCGAAGCGCACCAAGACGCGGCCCGCGCGCAGGGCAAGGCGCGATTCGAGCAGTTCACCGAGCAGCTTGGCCGCCACCTGATGCGCGGGCGCAGCCTGGCGCGTGACGTGGTGGAGGAACTGCACCCCGACCCGATGCGGATGGAGGACGCAGCGGCAGCCGCTCAAGCACGGGAGCGTGCGTCATGAGCGCCGTTCCCCAATCCATGAGCGCCACGTCGCTCGACCGGCGCATCCAGATGCTGCGCACGGCAATGGGGCCGCTGAACGCCACCGCGCTCGAAGACCCCGACGTCGTGGAAATCATGCTCAACCCGGACCGCACCCTTTGGGTGGATCGCCTGTCTGTAGCCACCTCGCATCCATGGCAGTGTTCGCTTCGGGTCGAATAGGGGCCCTAGCATTCCTGATCGCGTCGTCGGCGCCAGCTCGTCTGCTTTCGGCCGGAACCTACGCGTATGCTAGCAATCACAGTCCACAAAACCTTGTGGCGATTCAACTTGAATGGACTGCTATGCGCCAGCTTTGGATTGAAGACGAGTGATGTGGTCGAAGGCAGCGAGTTTCGCCTCCGCTTGAGACTTGTAGTTGCGGCGAGCGTGCAGGACAGTTGAGTCGTCTAGCGCAGCCAAGGTACAGGCCCATTCTCCGCCGCGCGGGTAAACGGTAATGCGGAATCCATCCGAAGTGATATGCGGATTCCCCTTTGCCGAAACTTTCCACGCACGCGCAGTCCAACGCTTGCGCTTTGCTGCGCGGCTTTTCATAGAGGCTTCACGGGCTCGCGAGGCCGCCAGGTCGCCTTCCATGTGGCCGGCACATACACACCCAACCTCGAGAACGTTCGGGTAATCTGGGTGCTCCATGTGATGGACGTAGCGGATGGTTTGCGACTCGCACATCTCGCAATCGATCTGCGGCTCTCCAAGATCCTCAATATCTACGCAAGTCCAGCCGCGATGCGGCACTCCGGCTACAGACCACTTGCCTCGCCTATGCGCGACCAGCTCTTATTCTGTCAGAGGATTAGTTACTGCCATAGACCCTGACTACCTAGTAGCCGGACCCTAGAGTCCGGTCAAATGAATTATTCACAGCGCACCTTGTGGCAGGCTATCCCCTGATACCGCTCGATCTTATGTCCGCTGCGTCCGGGTATCAAGCACATGCATACCCCCACCACGAACAGGGCGGGAGCGAGCCCTTCAGCGGAGGTCTCCCTGGAGTCGAAACTGGAGGCTAGCATCGCTCGGGCCGAAACCTGCCTCAGTGCCCGCTTCTGGCCAGAACCGGACGTTCTGCACGAGTAGCGAGCATGTCTGCAGAGAGATGGCGGTTAGGTGGTCGGGTCCCGACGCTGTACCTTACTTGGCTCCAGCGGGCTGATCCGACGAAGCGGTGGTTGGGGCCTCGGCCAGTTCAGGCGAAATGAAGTTGGCATGCACCAAGGCAAGCTGCCCACCTTCAGCAGCGTAGTACTCGGTGACCCCGCAGTTGGGCACATCGCCTTCGCGGTCAAGGTCGAGGATGGCATCCTCGTCCATGCCTTCTAGAAGGTATCGCATGCAATTCACAATCACTTGGTGCGCGACGATCATCACGCGTGCACCGGCGTGGTTCCGTTGGAGATCCCCGACAACGCCGCGTAGCCGCAAGATGACATCACACCAGCTTTCTCCGCCCGGTGGGCGAAAGTAGAACTTTCCAACCAGCCGTCTCTGCGCGGCCAGTTCCGGGAAGGTAGCGACGATGCCACTGGAGGTGTAGCGGTCCAGAACGCCGAACTCCTTCTCACGCAGGCGCTCATCAATGATTAGACGGTGGCCAGGGCCAAGCGCGTCGGCCACGGCTTGGGCGGTCTGCCTTGCACGCATGTATGGAGAAGTCAGCACGATTTGCGGGCGTTGGTGCTCGGCAAGTCCCAGTACCCAAGCACCCAGTGCTTGCGACTGGCGCTCCCCCAGCGAGGAGAGAGGCACGTCCGCGTCGCGGTGTTCCAACTCGATTAAGGTGATGTTATTTGCCTCAGCGTGGTCTCGCGCAACGTTTCCGGCGCTTTGGCCATGCCGTACCACCCAGATCCGCTCTGGCCACCGCGCGGCAACCCCCTCCATCGCACTGTTCTGCTGCATATCAATCTCCCGCTTATCTGTCCGGGCGTTGTAGCGGGCATAAAGTCCTGCAAACGACTGGGTTGAGACATGGTTGAGACCTTGTCGACGACCGAGCCACCTTATCCCCGCTTGACGAAAAGCCGATGTCCGCTGCAAGCGCTCCCTTTCGCAGCGAAGCGCTATGCCTTTGCCTAAGCCTCCACATCGCGCATTGTTAGCGCCGTTTCAAGGCCGGTTTAGTGTCGGCTGCATCGGGCACATGCGCGGCGCAAGAAGGAAGTTCTGTATGTCATTGGGGGAGAGCGCGACACTGTCATAGCATTCGAATTGACTGCACCCCAAGCGAAACCTTTCAACTTTGAAGTCTTCCCGAGCTGCTTCAATGCCCTCCCCCAAGCGAGAGCTGAGCTAGTCGCTCATCGATTCTTAACCGCGCCAGATCCAACCCCGTGTCATCGTTGGCGTAGGGTGAGCCAAACAACGGGACCTCTACCCACCAGCATTCCTGACCGGGGTGTACGTAAGGCGCATGATCGTCTAGCAGAAGGGCCTCCCCGGCGTGAGATGTAACAAATCGCAGGTCCTTAGTTGGTCCGTACCATGAAACGTAGTGAAGCTTCCCAAACCAGCTCGGGGCCACACCCTCCGCCACGAGAAGCCTACAGATTTCTCGCACTCTTGACTCCGGAACAGTCGTAAAGAGTACTAGCTGACTGAACTTGATCCGCATCGCTTCCAGGAACGCGAACAGGCCAGGGCGTGGGATCTGGCTGACCGCATTTGAGATCAGCGTTCCTTCTAGGTCCATTGCAAGAATGGTTGGTCTCATACATCCCTCTGATCTTTAGCCAGACCTGCACGAAAGTCAGACCGCTTCAGGTGCGCATGAACAACAGTCAGCAGTACGACCGTATTCCAGCGTCCATGGTAAATGGCACCCCTTGCCTAGGTGCTGACGTGCTGCCCATCCAAGTAAGATCGCACATCCCGAAGTTCGCGCAAGCCTCCGCGACAAATAAAATCCAGCACGGTGTTACCAGCAAACATGGGCGCCATGTTAGGTCGCCTTATCCAGCCATCCGCCTGAACGGGGTCAGGCAGAAGGATATGAAGAGCTTTGTAAATGCCGAGTAGATAGCTAATCCGCACCAGGACCTCGGCATCGATATGCTCGTAGGCCCCTCGCGCCCATGCCTCATAAAAAGCATCGGGTGGGCTTCCAAGCAAAGCTCTCTGCTGAGGTCCGGACAGTTGCCATCGCGCAGCGAGGTTGAAGAACGCTCTCAATGCTGAGCCTGAAAGCTCTTCGCGACTGAGCTCATCTGTAGGGATGGTCATCATGTACTCATCTTCCAATCAACCTCCCTTAGAGGCACATCGTGGCGCAGCACAACCCCACGCCTACAGGTGCGCCGACATCTCTTTCAACAGTCGGCAGCATGCCCATGCTAGCGCAATCCACAAACTGTATTGCGTACTAAATCATCTGACATGCCAGCCGCTGTAGCAGCATGCATATCAGATGATCTGATACGTGATCAGATAATCTGCGCCCCACAAGCAAGAAGATGTGCTCGCTGTTTGCAATATGAAAGAGAGTGAGTGATGCTCGCCTACATGGTGCCCTTGTCGATACAAACGCTAGCACTTCGCGCAACGACTCCTGACCAGCTCGCCGAGCAGGTGGCGGAGGAGTACGGGCTCTATGTCCGGCTCTCAGAAGTGTGGATGCTGCTTGGCTACAACAGCATCAGCGCGGCCAGGCGCGCGGCGTATGACAACCGCCTGGGAATAGCAACCTCGACCATTCCCGGCAGGAAGGGGCGCATGATCCGATCCAGGGATCTCGCCCAATGGTTGTTCAATGCATCACGCGGCGCAGATCCCGTAACCAGTCGGCGGACCGCTCAATGATCCCAATCTGCCCATGGAGGTCCTCCAGATGAGCTAAGAAGACTCTCTGGGGCAGAAAAGACAAACCCCGGCTGGCAGGCCGGGGTCTGTTTAAGGCGCAGCGATGAGAACCGCTATGCCGAATCTACCCCCTTACCCCGATAAGAATCAACCCCTAGGCATTCCGGGAGGGAGGCGGCTGCCCGCCTCCCAGTAGATAGGCAGGGTTCCATGAATCAAGAAGAACTGGCCCAGCGTCTGCGGGAGCATGAGGGCCTAACTGTCGAACAGCGACAGCACATCCTTGAGATGGCTAGCTCGAGTCCAGCGCGGAAGCCAGGAAAAGGCGCGCTGAACAACGTTGTGACCCACTTCAACTCAGTCAAGTGTGGCCAGCTCATCACGCTGGAGAGTCATACCGTTGAACATATGTTCGCGCTGACTCTGGAGCTGGATCCGGATGTGCTTGGCTACTTCCCGCAGGTTGCCTGTAAGGGAGTGAGACTTGGCAATCATGTAAGGAGCGGCACCTTGGATTTTCTGGTCGTCCGCACCCGTCGCATTGAGCTGGTCGAATGCAAGGCCGGCTCCGCTCGTGACAGCTTGCTTGCGGCAAAGTCCGGTGAATGGGTCGACGTCGATGGAAATCTTCAGAACCTTGCCTATGGCCCTTGGGCAAGGCAGCGCGGCATGGAGCACGTCCTGTGGCTCAGTCCCTCCCGCGTCGACACGCCACTCCGGAACCTGCAGGTCATCTATAACGAGGTGCGTATGGTACCCGCCAACGAGGCTCAAGCCTTGGGCAGACGCATCCATGCGCATCTCGCCGACGGCCCCAAGAGCCTCGATTGGATGATCGAGACTATCGAGGGATTCAACGTGAGCCAAGCGGCGCTTCTGCTTGGAACCCGCTGGGCCTTCGGTCCAGTTGAGCATGTTCCGCTCACGGACACGAGCAACTTCTTTTTGACCTTGAATCAGGCTCAGGCTATTGAGATAGGAAGCAACTTCTTTGAGGTTGCCAGGCACTCTCGCAATCAACTGAACTCTGCGTTCGCAACGGCGACGCTAGTCGACGCCACCAACGCCGAAAAGCGGCTCGCATTGATTCAATCCGCGCATGCGAAGGGTACAGCCGTCCCCAAACACCTGCGTGAGATAGCGCGGAAGGTGATCGAGGCGCGAAGCAGAGGTGACAACGAACTCGAGCAGTGCCTTACCAGGTTTCATGCAAGCGGAAACCGAATGAGCCGGCTTACCCCCGTTCAGGAGAAGCGGACGGCTGAGGCAATTCGCGCATACGCCGCAGGCAAGTATTCACAGAAGAAGGACGCATACGCTGCGCTCAAGGAGGCCTGTGAATCTGACGGCGAGTCGCCACAGAGCCGCCAGGCCTTCGAACGCAGGCTCGCTGATCCGCGCCTGGAGCTGCGTAAGGTCCTTGCAACGCAGGGAATGCGTGGCTACCAAAAGCAACGGCCGCGCTCGGACGCGCGCGACCGGTCGGGTACAGCCTTAGCTAAACATGCAGTCCTGCACGTGGACAGTACCAAAGTCGACGTGAGGGTGGTGAGCGACGATGGAATGGAAGCAAGCGCAGAGTCCCCTCTGATTTATCTAGGGACAGATGAGGCGACTGATCTGCCGATGGCGCATTCCATTGTCTTCGGGCCAGCACGGCGCGATGGTTTGGCCATCCTGATACGTGACTACGTCCGCAGACATGGACGACTGTTCAACAGCATCTTTGTCGATCGAGGAACGGAGAATCAGTCACACTTTCTCACTGCTCTGGCTTTGCGATATCAGTTCTCAATCCATATCTGCCCAACGGCAGGTTCGAGGTTCAACTCGGACGTAGAACGCTACTTTGGAAGGTTCAATTCCCAGGTCAGCCATGAGCTTGTCGGTAGCACCGATCCCGACAAGGCGGGCCGAGGCGTGGATGGGAAGTTCAAGAGCTACAAAACTGCCAAGCACCGCTTTGAAACCGTTCATACGGTTGCCAGGGAAACGCTTTATGAGCACTTCCCGAGCGTCCCTGTACAAGGCTTCGCAAGTCCGGCCGAACGGGCAGCCCACGCAGATCTTCTCTTTCCTAGTGCCGGCCTGCACGCATTGGTTGACGAAGAATTCCTCTTCAGAACCGCGATCCCGCACAGCAATAACAAGTATGTACCCGGACGAGGGTTCGAGGTGAATGGTCGGTACTTTCACTCCAATGAACTGAGGGAGCTCGACGCGTCATTCGATGTTGAGCAGCTTCGAACAGACCCGGAGGACCCGAGCTTCATCTGGGTTAGGACGAATCGTGGACTGTTCAAGGCGTTCTGCAACTTGATCGGGCCTCTAGCTAATTCCACCCTGATTGAGCGGTCATTCAGAGGTATGTATGACCAGCTCTACGCGCCATCGCTCCGCGAAGCAAAGCAGAGCGCGAGGCACGCTCAGGCGATGCGTACGGCAGCCGCGAACGCGAAGCCCAACACCGCGGCTCAACCCAAGCCGGGGGAGGCGGACTCCAGTAGCCTCCCTTCTCAATCAAATGACGCTCTTGACGAGATCGCTCTGCGCGGAATCAAGAAGCGAGCGATGGATGACTTTGACGATATTGAGTCGCCGTAGCTTGTGCAATTGGGGGCAAGCCCGCGCCAGTCATTCAAATTCACAGGAACCGATAGTGGACAGCAACTCTGGAATTCCTTTTGTGAATCATAGCCGCATGAGGACGGCTTACTCCGAACTCTTGAATGCCATCCAAGGTGCGCGCCCAGGTACGTTCGTCTGGGCATTGGCTCCTTCTGGCTCGGGCAAGAGTGAGATCAGACAAGCTATTCTTCCCGTCCTTGCCGGGAAGCAGAGCCTCTGGCCAGCTGGCACGCTTCCTTTGATATCGGTGCGTGCAATGGCCAATGATCGGGGAAAGTTCAACTCCAAGGATCTCACGCTGCGCCTCCATCACGCCGTGGTGGAACCAGACTTCGGCTGGCTGGAGAACAAGGACCGATCGGTCAGTACTGATGCGCACCATGTCCAGGCGGAGGCAGAGGTAAACAATCAGCTGTGGAAGAGAGTGAGGGCAACGCAGTCGCAGCCGAGATTGCAGCACAGCTTCGAATCTGTGGCGAAACAACGTCAACTTAAGTACATCTTCCTGGAAGAAGCGGCAACCTTGACGATGGTGCATCTTCATCAAACCAGCTATGGGTACATGTCGAACCTTGTGCGACTGATTGAAGAAATCGGCTGCGTCATAGTGATGCTGGCTACCCACACTGCGGAGAGTTTGTGGGCGGGACACCCCGACGTCTGGAATCGATCCCGGTTCGTCTACATCCGGCCGTATAACCTGAAGAATTCCCAAGACGAGCGGGATTTCGTTGCAGTGCTGAAGGGTATCGGGCAGAGCTTCAACCTGTCCGATCCCAAGCTCCTCGTTAAGAATACTGATTTGATGTACGCCAATGGTGCTGGCGTGTTCGGCCCCACTATCGACGTCGTCCATAGGGCTGAGCTCCGCCGAAAGAATGAGGGAGCGAACAGCATCACTGAAGCGCACTTGCACGCCAGCTCCTCAAGCGAGAAGGAGCTTGGAACCGTGTGGAGCAGCGTGCTGGCCTTCAACAAGCTTGCGGATCAGAGGCCCTTGAATGGTGAGAAGAGAATTGCTGACTTCCTGAAGCGCATGGGTACGGGGGAGTAGAGCGAAAATGACTACGGCACACATGCGGTATCGGTGGACAGCACTGCCGCCAATTGCACCGATCGACGGAGCCACCGCCCAGACTGAGTCACTTGGAGGGTACTTCCAGAGGATGTGCGAAACGACCGGGTTTACAAAGACACACCTCGCAGGAGTGCTTGACAAAGTTGCGGGTCAGCCAAGAAATGGACTGAGTGAGCGAAATAGCTTCGTGGGACCAGGGCAGGTGAGCCTTAACCGCGCGCGCGCGCTAGAGCAGCTGACTAACCAACGCCTGGTCGGCTGCACGCTCTCGCCTTTCATTAATGTCCTGCAGATGCGGGATGGCGGCCTTGCTGGCATCAATCGCCGCTGGTGTCCTGAGTGCCTGCTGGAGGCTGGCGAGAGTAACGGTCTAAGTGAGAGGCTCATCTGGAACTTCCTTCACTACTCGCATTGCTCCTTGCACTCAGTCAGAATCATTGATCGCTGCCAAGAATGCGGCAACAGTCAACAGTTGCGAAGGGGCAACGCGGCCTCGTGCGCCTATTGCGGTTGCAGCCTAGCGCGCGCAACCACGCACGAGAGGCCGAGCGCACTTCAGTCCTGGGCCAACGCCTCGATCGAGGACGTCGTACGCTGGACCGCAACCAACCCTGATGTGGTTATTCCTGCGGAGAACTATCAACGTTTCTTTGATGGGCTCCTTCAAGATGGGACATTGGATAGGCTGAAGATCGTTCATAACAGGTTCTGGAGGGATGCAATTCGCTTCAGACGAACTACTACCACTTTCAGAACGCTACTCAACCTATCCGCCATCAAATCTGTTGACATTATCGGAATTTTGACCGAACCAGTTCCGGCCTCATCGACTTCATTGTTTCCAAGCCATGAGGTGGACGGTGAGATCGCCTTTGATCTAGAGGACTGGGGGGCTCAGGCGAGGAAATTCGAAGTCGTGCTCCACGCGCTCTGCAAGGCCAATACGCGTGTGTTCCCTAGCCAGCAGTTCCTTAGCTTATTGTTGGTTTCTAAACGAAAAAGTTCTATCCACCGTGCGCCGTCATTCAGCGTCTACCTAGATCTTCAGAGGCAACCTGGCCAGGACCTTCTTGCGGGTCGGAACATGGCGAGCAGAATTATGGCCCTGTCCATGACCCTGCTTAAGAGCGGCATGCGCGAGCGGGGCGTAGCAAGTGAAGTTCTGAAGAGATTCGCCATTTCGGCAGAGATCGCTAGAGAGTGCGCCCGGACCGCAGTTGTTATTACAAAGGCCATGCGCTCTCCGGCCTTCCGAGCTTCCGGTGATCCCTTCCCGTGCCGCTGAAGAAGGCCAGAAGAAGACATCACTTCCCTGCGCAGCCGAGCGGGTTGTTCAACCGCGGGGTTCTACCCCGATATCACGGACGGTTCTAAAAGAGCTGCAACCTTCTGGTCCTGCCTGGCGACCCTTCGTCGCATCCTTGGGTTAGGGCGTCGCTCTATGTAGTCAAACGCATCCGCTCGTGCTGCATACTTTGTGGCGCAGTTCGTTCGATAGATCCGCTCACGCTTGAGTGGCCCAAAGAGGGCTTCGCAGGCCGCGTTGTCGCCACAATGACCCACAGCGCTCATCGAGCAGATCAGCCCGTTAGCCGCTAGATGCCCTTGGTAGTCGCGGCTGCGGAACTGGCTGCCTCAATCCGAATGCAGGATTACCTCATCGCTTCCTTGACGCTGCCACACCGCCATCTGCACAGCCCGGGTCACCATCTGGCGATCCTGTCGATCGTGTATTGACCAGCCCACGATGCGCTGGTCGTACAGATGCAGCTTGCCCTGTCGGGTCTTGATCTCGGTAATATCTGTCACCCACTTGGTTTCCGGCTCCAGCGCGAGAAAATCGCGTTCAAGCAGTTTGACCACGCCCGGCGCTGTCATGGCCGGAGTTGCGCACCGCCCGCGACGCTTGCGCTGGGGCCAGCCCTGCAGGCCGTCGGCGGCCATCAGGCGCGCATCCGTCAGTCATGAGAGCGTGGCCTGAATGACAGGCTTTGAAATTCCGAGAACACTGCAAATTCGATTGGTGGCCACAGCCCAGTTTCCAGATATGAGAAGTTGATTGACTCAGGGCAGCCGATGGGCAGCACCGCTGGAAGAGAAGGCTACGCCAGGCCGTTCCCGAAAGAATTGGCGATCCGGGGACATCAGTGTTACGAATTGCAATAACAAACTGTTGTCCTTCATGAGGGCCGTCGCCAATCAAACTCCGCCACCATGTACAAGCGCCATCACTGCATTGACCGAATAGGGCCTGCCACTTCATCGCGCGTCGGTGCGCTGAAAGGCACTGCTACCAGACGTACCCCCCTGCCTTCGCTTGGGGGACGGATCCGACGTCGCCCCTTACTTGCCTGAGGGGCCGGGGAACCAAAAGGCGATGCGCGTACGAGGGTTGCCGGAACGTCCAATTCCCCTGATTTGATTAGAATCTGCCCAGGTAGATAGGGGCTGTCAGCCGGCCATCGTCGTGCTGCAGCTAGGGACAGGAGGCGGCTACGCCGCCATGAGCACAAGGAGACATCAGGGTGTACTTGGCAGAGCTGTCTATCTCGAACTTCCGCAAGATCAACAACGCAGTACTGCACTTCCAAAGTGGACTGAACGTTCTGGTTGGTGCGAATAACGCGGGCAAGACCGCCATTGTCGATGCGTTGAGGTCTCTCCTTGCCGGGCACGATGAACCGTACCCGCGGTTGGACTCGGACGATATTCATAGGCCGAAGACAGGATCGCCTAGCGGCAACATCGTGTTCAAGTACATCTTCCGAGGGTTGAGCCCCGATGATGAAGCTGACTTCATGACTGCCCTGAAACCTGCCAAGGACGGGCAGATGGAGGCGCATATCACCATCAGCTTCTCCGAGGCGGATAAGACGGGGCGACTTAGAGCGAAGCGCTGGTGCGGAGACCATGATGATGTCGGCTTGACAACGGACATGATGGAGAACCTTCGTGGCGTCTATCTACAGCCCCTGCGCGATGCTTCTCAGGCTCTTAGACCCGGCCGCACAAGCCAGCTGTCCCGACTGTTTCAGCTGCTCGTTGATGACGATGGCAAGATCGAGATCAATAAGGCACTGAAGCTGCTGGATGATGAGCTCAAGACGAAAGCGCCGATTGTGAGCACCCATAAGGCGATAACCACTCGCCATTCCGAGATGTTGGGGCCACAGCTGTCCCAGCTGCTCGAGCTGGGGGTTAGCGTCAGCGATTTCCAACGCCTGGCTTCGCGTCTCTCCCTTACCGTTGATCTGTTCGAGCTTGAGCAAAACGGGCTCGGATTCAACAATCTGATCTTCATGGCGGTCGTTCTCAGCGAGCTGACCAAGAACCCGCAAGCCAGCTATCGAGGCCTGATCATTGAGGAGCCCGAGGCACATCTGCATCCCCAATTGCAGGCTGTGCTCCTGGGATACTTTGAGACCATCAAGGCAGTGGACAAAGAGAAGCCTGTCCAGCTGTTCGTTACCAGCCACTCACCCAACTTTGCCAGCATCGCCAACCTCGACAGTCTCACCTGTCTTGTCGACACCGGAATCAAGGTGGAGACTTTTTTTCCCCGAGACATCAAGTTTTCTGTCGGAAAGCGTGAGAAGCTTGAGCGCTATTTGGACGTCACTCGGGCTGAGCTCTTCTTTGCACGCCGCGCAATCCTGGTCGAGGGCGCTGCGGAATTGGTCCTTGTCAGTGTGCTCGCCGAGAAGTGCGGTCACGATCTACGTAAGCATGGGGTAAGCCTCATCAGCGTTGAAGGCCTCAACTTCGACTCATTCATTCCACTGTTCGGCGAGAAGGCGCTGAAGATTCCTGTTTCCGTGCTTACGGATGCAGACCCAACAGGTCCGAGTGAAGAGGATGAAGAGGAAGAGGGCGATGGCAGCGCAGAAGCGGACGACCATGCGCCGGAAGATGGGACCTCTAGTGGAAAGAAGAAGGCGGCTCCTGTCTACCCTTCGATCGGCGACAAGGTGCAGGTGTCCGCCAATACCTTGAGTATGCTCAAGTTCGAGGATTCATATCTCAAGATCTTCCATGGGCTAAAGACGCTTGAGTATGACTTGGCCTTGTACGCCAGCAATCGCAAGATCATGCTTGCGGCGCTTAAGGAGCTACACCCGAAGATCTCTGCGAACCTGGAGAAGAAGGTAGACGCCGCTACGGGAGATGCAGAGAAGGCTCGCGTACTGTTCAGCGGAATGTTCGAGCGGAAGAACGGAAACGTCCAGAAGGGGCGCTTTGCACAAGCTTTGGCGTACCTGATCGCCAAGGCGAAAAAGGAAGATTTCACTGTTCCGGAGTACATCCAGTCTGCAGTCGAACACGCTTGTCAGCTTGGCCCGAAGAAGGCTGAAGACGAATGAGCACGGATACTACTCCTTCAGCTGAACAGCGTGAGATCATCACGGCACCATTGCATCCGATGTCGGTCATCGCTTGCGCGGGAAGTGGGAAGACCTTCACGGCTGTACGCAGGCTGGCCCACATACGTCAATGCCTCGGTGATCACCGGGGCCGGGTTGCGCTCCTGTCCTTCTCGAACATCGCCGTGGAGACCTTCAGGCGCGAGTACCGGGCACTCGCAATGGGATCGCTCAAGATCCCGTCCCACCAGCGTGTCGAGATCGACACATTGGACGGGTTCATTACGACAAATATTCTGCGACCCCACGCCCATCGGACGATGGGGTGTACCACGACCCCGTTCTTGCTATCAGGGAGCGAGTCATTCCTTTTAGGAAAGGACTATCGCTTCTGGGTGGAATCGCCGAGAACCGATAACTACCCAGTGCCCCAAGGGCATATCCATCGCGTTGTCATAGGCCCTTCTGGGGCTGAAACGGGCTTTTTCTATCAGAACTCCGGCATGCTGGCGAGGATCAACAATGGCCCAAAGGTTGCCGCAGCCTTGGGAAAACTGGGGGCTTACACCCATGAGCTGGCCCGCTACTGGGTCGACCTTACCCTCCGCGAACAACCCGAGATCCTCCGAGTCCTTGCGCGTCGCTATCCCCATATCCTCATTGATGAAGCCCAGGATATCGGCATCCTGCACCAGGTGATCATTGAGAGGCTCAGCCAAGCAGGCTCTCAGATTTCCCTTATTGGGGATCCCAATCAAGGCATCTACGAGTTCATGGGCGCGACCGGCTCGTTCCTGTCCAGCTACCACAGCAAACCCGGTGTTTCTGCGGCCGCCCTGACGAGGAACTATCGGTCCGTACCGGCCGTACTCGATCTCGCCAACGCAATCTCGGCGCGCACGGACGATCCGGATAGGACAGCGCCACCTACGCTCCACGGGGCCTACTTCGTTCCGTACACGACTGCCGATACGAAAAAGGTCGTGGCGGCCTTCCAGGCAACACTGGTCTCCGCTGGGTTGGACCCAGCACGCTCCGCCGTGCTCTGCCGCGCACGCAAGTGGGCCAACGAGCTGGCTGGGCATGAGGGTGCGCCTGGCGTGGGAACGACCAAGATCCTTGCCCAGGCAGCGATGGCGCGCGATATCCACTCCGACTACTCAACAGCATTCAGACTCGTGGCAACTGCCATCATGGGTTTGATCGACAACGCGCCCAAGGGCATCGTTGCTCGCCTGACTCAGCCTGTCAGGTACCCAGAGGAACGAGCACTTCGTCGTGTCATCTGGGCTTTTACGCGAGATCCGGTCTCGGGCCTGCCCAGCGCGGCGCTGCCCGCTATTAGCGATTGGCAGCCGGCAATGTTGCAACGTGTAAGGGTCCTGATGACCAATCTGAGCACAGCCCACGGTCTCAACCATACATCGTCCACGCTCGGTGCTCGGCTCTCGAAGAGGAGTTTGCCCGGCTCACCGCTAATGAGCCCGCCTGACCTAGGTGCCGATCAGCCCTTGCGGGTCAGAATCAGTACCGTGCATCAGGTCAAGGGCGAAAGCCTGGATGCCGTCCTCTACATGGCAACGAAACCGCATGTATCTGCACTGCTAGGCGGAGGTTCCACCGAGGACGGGCGAATCGGGTACGTGGCTGTGACCCGGGCAAGGGATCTGCTGTGGTTGGCTGTCCCTGTAACAGCTTTGAAGAGCCTTCGTGCCGATCTCCATGCAAAGGGCTTCAAGGACGCAACCGCTACGGCTGCAGCCCCAACGGCCGGACAGGGCAACGGTTCCCCCTGAATGGGCGCATTGGATAGCAACCCAACGCGGCACTGGAATCAACGTCAGCGCAGGAGATGAAGCTGAATGGGAGCAAGCATAGGTTTCCGCTAGATCGGACTTGAATACGTTTCCCTTGATGGAACTGGGTTCCTGCCGGTCAGCGGGGAGACTATGAGTGCTTGGCAACCATAGTTGCGCCAATGGAAGCAGGAAATTTGCTCAACCTATGGTTGCGGATGGCGACAAACCTTTGGTTGCCCGTCTACTGTCGGCTTCTTACGCGCATCACGCTCGATGCTTGATGCGGGCACTGATCCTGATCGCCTCGCCGATCGCGCTGCTGCAGGCACAGGCGGCTGAGCGTGTCGGTCCTGCCGGGCACATCGTCGTACAGACAGACGATGTCACGCGCTTCTTCAAGGTGCTGGACGCCAACCATGGGCGTCCAAGCGCCGATGATCTGCAGCACGGCTATCTGGATGCGGGTACGGATGCCCTGCGCAGCTTCACCGACAGCCGTATCGGCTCGATGGAGCGGCTGGCCAGGGCCATCCAGGACAAGCCGGCATTGTTTGCGAAAGCGAGAACGTGCGCGACCGCATTGCCATCGATCCGCACGCGCGTCGCCGCTGCCGTCGATCAGCTCGGCGCCTTGTTGCCGTCTGCGCGCTTTCCTCCGGTCACCGTACTGGTGGGCCGCGGCAACAGTGGTGGCGTTACCACCGAAGCAGGTGTGGTCATTGGACTGGAAGCGCTGTGCAATGCCGACTGGATGCAGGCCGATGCAAGCGACCGCTTCGTGCACCTGATCGCCCATGAGTACGTGCACGTGCAACAGCCCGGCGCACGCGTTGATGTCGAGCAGCCCACCCTGCTCTATCAGACGCTGCTGGAAGGCGGCGCCGAATACGTGGCCGAACGGATCTCCGGGCAACCGGCCAACGCGCATCTGCAGCGTTGGACGCAGGGTCGCGAGTGTGCGCTGGAGCGCGCGTTCCTGCAGGACAGCATGGGTACCGATCTTTCGAGGTGGCTGTACAACGGCCCCGGCGACGATACGCGCCGCGGAGATCTCGGCTACTGGATCGGCTACCGCATTGCCCACGCCTATGTTGCGCGCGCGCCCGACACGCCCAACGCCATCGCCGAACTGCTGGATGTCCAGCCTGGAAACGCTGCAGCGCTGCTGGAAGCAAGTAGATGGCAGCCAACGTGCGGAGCAGGCGAAAGCACACAGACGCACATGCCGTGATGCCGGCTTCATGCAGGTGAATGGGTGATATTGAACAGGCACAAGGCGATACGCCGGTGCAGATCAGCTCGCCTGATCCCGCTTGTTAAGGTTCGTTGATTTACAGGCCTTCACAGCCCATCCACGTACTCAAATTCCAGCTGAAAGCGCTTGGTAGCGCCGGGAACAAACGCCGCTATATTCCAGCTTCCCCAGACGAAGGAGGGAGTGGAATGAAGCTCAACCAGCAACACATGAAGATGGCCCGTGCACTCAGCGTGGCGCTCATCGCCACCGTGAGCCTTGGCGCTTGCGCCTCTTACAAGAACGAGTTTGCAACGATCAACTCGCGTCTCGATCAGCTCGATGTAAAGGTGCAGGGCGCCGCCCAGAGTGCCGAGTCCGCCAACCAGTCGGCGCAGCAGGCCAACCAGCGTCTGGACCAGATCGAAGGTCGCGTGCAGCAGCTTGAAAGGGCACCAGCGGGCCGCAAGCCGCGCGGCTGATCCTCCCTCACCGTTTGAACTGATCCATCTCTGTATCGGGAACCAGTGGCCTTCACCGGCCACTGGCATCCTTCCACCAAGATTGCACTGCAAGGAGCCGTCCCATTCGTACCTCCTCCTCCCCTGCGCGCCGCGCCCTCCATGCCGCACTGGCCATGGCACTGGCCGTTGCGTGCAGCGGCGTAGCCAACGCCAGGGACAAGGACGCACCTGCACCCCCGGTCGCCGCAGTCGATGAACTGCCCGCTGACCAGAGCGTGTCCGAGACGGTGATCGAACTGGCCGGCTGGGTAGTCGCCAGCAAGGACAACCAGGGTTATCCGTTCGCGATCATGGACAAGGCGGCTGCGCAGGTACTGGTCTTCGGTGGAGACGGCAAGCTGCGCGGTGCCGCACCGGCGCTGTTCGGTTCGGCCATCGGCGATCACTCCGCACCCGGCGTTGCCAAGCTCGCGCTGAGTGCGATTCCAGGCCATGACCGCACTACCCCGGCGGGCCGTTTCATTGGTGGCTATGGCCCCTCCGACGATGCCGGTCGCGTGCTGTGGGTGGACTACGATTCCGCCGTGTCGATGCACCCGCTGCCGCCAGGCACTCCGAAAGAGAAGCGCGCCGAACGGCTGGCATCACCTTCGCCGGACGACAACCGCGTTACGCACGGCTGCATCAACGTCACGCCTGCGTTCTACGAGCAGATCGTGCAATCCACGTTCGAGAAGGGCGGCGTGTTCTACATCCTTCCGGACAAGGATTCGATCGCGAAGACGTTCCCGGAGTTCGCGCAGAGCCGGGGCGAAGCAAAGGACGAAGACGAGAAAGGCGCGCGGCGCGCGAGCAAGTAACAGACGCTTTGCCTGCGGCCTGTTGACGCTGCGAGCCTGCGCTGCAGGCAGAGGTTCCCGGGTGCGCTCCTGGCAGGCCCCACCTGGACCCCACTCATCGCGGACGTCCCGCCGTCGTGGCGCTGCCCATATGGACCGGATGAGGCATCGCGCTCCCACGACGCCAAAGAATCCTTGAGTTCATGAGGATTTTTTGCGGGCTGGACGCCTTTGCAGATAAATCCTTCTTTCAATGAGGATTTTCTTGCATCCAGCTCTTTTGCGAAAAAATCCTCAAGATCGAAAGGATTCCAAGGAATCCTGGGTTTTGCGCGAAGAATCCTCACTGCAGTGAGGATTCTATGGTATAGACGATGGGTCGAATCCAGAGCGTCAGGCTCTGCTGGGGGGAGTTCCCATTGAAGATCAGGCTTGAGAAGGCTGAGGCCTTGGGACCGCTGGTGAGAGCCGCCCGCAAGCATCAGGGACTGCGCCAGGATGCAACCGCCGAAGGCATCGGGGTCAGCGAGAATTTCCTGGCCAAGGTCGAACGCGGCGGTACCACAGTGCAATGGGGCAAGTTGTTCACCGTGCTTGACGAGCTGGGGCTGCATGTCGAAATCGACGTGCCGGACGAAGCGATGACCCTGCTGGCCAAACGTGCCAACGGGAAGGTGCCATGAGCGCCCCCCGTATCGATCTCAAGGACGTCATTACAACGACCGTCCTGTCTGGACTGCACTATCCGCTTCCACCACGCGAACTGCAGGTCAGCATCGACGAAGCGCCGGTGGGCCGCCTGACCGAAGCAGCAAACCTGTGGCGCTTCACCTATGCGCCGGAGTGGCTCGGCAGCGCACATCGGTTTCCACTGGCGCCTGCGTTGCCACTGCAAGACACCGCCATCCTCGATGGCTCCAGCCAACGCCCCGTGCAGTGGTACTTCGACAATCTGCTGCCGGAAGAGCAGCAACGCACGCTGATGGCAACCGATGCCAGGGTGGATGGCGCGGACGCGTTCGCATTGCTGGCCGCCTATGGCGCGGAATCGGCAGGCTCGTTGACGCTGCTGCCTCCAGGCCAGCGCCTGCCACCCGGCGGCAGAAAACCACTGCCCGATGCGGAACTCTCCACGCGTATCCAAGGCCTGCCACGCACGTCGCTTGCGGCGGGTGCCGCCAAGCGCATGTCACTGGCAGGTGCCCAGCACAAGCTGGCAATCATCGAGACAGGGGGAGAACTCTACCAACCTCTGGGCGCCGAGCCCTCGACCCACATCCTCAAGCCTGACAGCACCAGCAGCAGTTATCCCCACAGCGTGGCCAACGAGTGGTTCGTGATGCGCCTTGCACAGCGCATGGGGCTGCAGGTGCCGAAGATCGAGCGCCGCTACATACCGGAGCCGGTCTTCATCATCGAGCGCTTTGATCGCGAAATCACCGCCGATGCCATCCATCGCCGTCATGCCATCGACGCCTGCCAGCTGCTCAACCTCGACCGGCAGTTCAAGTACACGCTCGGCAGCATCGACACCCTGAAGGTCATCGTCGAGCAATGCAGAAGCAAGCTCAAGACGCGCGTCCGCCTGTTCGACTGGTTGATCTTCAATGTACTCACCGGCAACAACGATGCGCACCTGAAGAACCTGAGCTTCCTGGTCGACAGCAGGGGCATCGAACTGGCCCCCCACTACGACCTGCTGTCTACCGCATGTTACGAGACCCGCGCGTATGCCGACGAGGGCGCACGTTGGCCAGAACGCTCGGAACTGTCGTGGCCCATTCTCGGTGTCGCGCGCTTCCACGACCTTCGTTTCGAGCATCTGGTTTCTGCCGGTGAAGCCCTAGGCCTGGGAAGACCAGCCGCCACCCGGCAGCTGCGCCATCAGATCGACCGCATCGCAGGCGAAGCCCAGGCGCTTTACGCGGAGGTGCTGCAGGAAAACCAGCAATGGTCGACCCGTTTCGACATCGGCCCAACCCTGGAAGGCGAAGTGCATTTCCTGAGAACACTGGTCCACGTGATCATCGCCGACATGGTGAGGCAGCTTTCACCGGCATGATGCGGCCGCCGGAACATCATCCGGCGTCACCACCGATTACTCGCAGGACTCGCCTTCTTCCTTCAGCATCGCTTTGTCCACCGGCTGCTCGCGCTCGATCAGCGCGCGCTGCTCGTCGCTGGGTTCACCCAGCCACCAGATTCTGCAGCGCGCGGTAAGGCGGCCGACCATCTTCGACTGATCGGGCGAGTACAGCATCGCCAGCGCGGTGCCGGGGCAGTCGTGGGCCTGGCAGGCGGTGTAGAACCACCATGGCTCGCCCTGCAGCACCACCAGTTCGCCAGGCCCGCTGGGCCCGCTCAACAGGCGTTCGCGCAGCGACGGAATCTCCTTGTCAGCAGATTCGGCCGCGGCTGTGTTCTTCATCAGGGCGTTGAACGCGGCCAGCACCTTCGGGTCCTTGCGGCCGCAGTCGTCCACGGTGTTGCCGCCCACCAGGGTGAAGAAATGCGTCGCCAGCGGGTTGTCCGCACAGGTGAGTTCTCCGCCGGCGCTCGGGTCTTCCGCTTCGCCTTCGTTGTCCCACACCGCTGGATCCACACCGTCTTCGATGGACGGCGCCTGCTCGACCACCGTTGCCGTGGCCGCAGGTGCTTCGGTAGTCGGTGCCAGTGCGGCCGGTGCTGCATCCGGTGCCGGTGCCTGCCCGCAGGCGGCCAGCAGTGCGACCGTCAGTGCCATCCCTGTGATTCGAATCTTCATTCCTTGTCCTTGTCTGATCTGCGGTGCATGCCGCCGCGCGGGCGCCTGCGTGATTCTAACCAGCAGCGCGCTAGGATGCGTTCGCACGTTCCCGTCATCGCCTGGAGCCGGACGCATGGCCCGCACACGACTCGCCGTGATCTTCTGCAGTGCCCTGCTGCTGGCATCGCCGGCCATCGCCCACGATGCTGAAGGTGCGAAGCCCGCACAGCCTCTTCCTGATGCGGCCCTGCCCGCGACGCTGGATCGCGTACTGCGCGACTACGAGCAGGCCTGGCGCACGGGCGATGCCAGGGCACTGGCTGCGCTGTTCGCCGAGGATGGTTTTGTGCTGCAGAGCAACCAGCTACCGGTGCGTGGGCGCAGCGCGATCGAAGCCGCGTATGCCGGCCAGGGCGGCAGCCCGTTGCGGCTGCGCGCGCTGGCGTACTCGGTGGAGGGCAGCACGGGCTACATCATTGGTGCCTACCGCTACGGCAACAACGTGGGGGACACCGGCAAGTTCACGCTGCCGCTGAAGCGCGTGGGCGACGGGCCGTGGTTGATCTTCTCGGACATGGACAACGGCAACGCACCGCCGCGGGCGCGGCGATGGATTCCGCCGGGCATGGCCCGGCGCTACCGGGCGCCAACCAAGGCTGGCTGCTACCAGAAGCGGATTCCGGAGTAGATCCACGCCATGCGTGGATGGGCCACACACATAAAAAAACCCCGGCACGTAGCCGGGTTTTTTCGATTCACTTGAACAGCGTATCCGGATATTCCGGTTTCTGTTCCCGCGCCAGCAGCGCGCGCAGGCCTTCCTCAGGCGTCTGCTCGCCGTGCAGCACGGCACGCACGCGGTCCGAGATCGGCAGGTCGATGCCATGACGGCGTGCCTGTCGCATCACTTCGTCGGCGGTCTGCACCGACTCGACCACCTGGCCGATTTCGCGCACGGCATCCTGCAGCGTCTGGCCACGGCCCAGGGCCAGGCCCAGGCGGCGGTTGCGCGACAGGTCGCCGGTGCAGGTCAGCACCAGATCGCCCAGGCCCGCCAGGCCCATCAGCGTTTCCGGCTTGGCGCCGATCGCCGCGGCCAGGCGCAGCATCTCGTTGAGGCCACGGGTGATCAGGCCGGCACGGGCGTTGAGGCCCAGCTGCATGCCGTCGGCCACACCGGTAGCCACGGCCAGCACGTTCTTCATCGCGCCGCCCAGCTCGGCACCGACCATGTCGTCGCCGGTGTAGGCGCGGAACGCCGGGCCATGCATCGCCTCGGCCACCGTCTGCGCGAACTCGGGCACGTCGCCGTGCACGGTGATCGCGGTCGGCAGCCCCTGGGTCACTTCCTTGGCGAACGACGGACCGGTGACGACGGCCAGCGGCACGTCCTCACCCAGCACTTCGCGCGCCACTTCATGCAGGAAGCGGCCCGAACCAGGTTCGAAGCCCTTGGTGGCCCAGGCCACGCCGGCACCGGCCGGACGCAGCGGCGCCAGCGCACGCACGGTTTCACCGAAGGCATGCGACGGGGTGACCACCAGGATCCAGGCGGCGCCCTCCACTGCCGACGCCAGGTCGGTGGTGGCACGCAGGCTGTCCGGCAGCGGGATGCCCGGCAGGTAGCGCGGGTTCTCGTGGCGCTGGTCGATGGCCTCGACCACGGCAGCGTCGCGCCCCCACAGCACGGTCGGGTGACCGTGCCGTGCGAGCAGGCTGGCCAGCGCGGTTCCCCAGGAACCGGCGCCCAGCACAGCGATCTTGTCAGCGGTAGTGCTCATCCGTGACGTCGCGGCAGAAATCAGGCGTTGCCAGCCGGCTCGGAGTCAGCCAGCGACGGTGCGTCGCCCTGCTCCTGGCGCTGGCGCAGGGTTTCTGCGTACAGGCCTTCGAAGTTGATCGGCTGCAGGAAGAACGGCGGGAAGCCGCCGGCCTGGATCAGGTCGCTGATCAGCTGACGCACGTACGGGAACAGGATGTTCGGGCACTGGGTGCCGAGCAGCACGTCGATCGACTGCGGGTCCAGGCCGACCAGGCCGAACACGCCGGCCTGCTTCACTTCGGCCACGTAGGCGGTGCGCTCACCGGCCTGGCAGGTCAGGGTCACGGCCAGCACCACTTCGAAGGCGTTCTCGCCCAGGCGCTGCACCTGCTGGTTCAGGTTGAGCTGCAGTTCCGGCTGCACCTGGTCATTGAAGATGGTCGGAGCGTTCGGCGACTCGAAGGAGACGTCCTTGACGTAGATCTTCTCGACGGTGAAAGCAGGGCCGGTAGCGGCATCGACCGGCGCAGCGGCGCCGTTGGTGATCTCTTCGGACATTTCCAGTAACTCCAGGTGAATGCAATGAAAACGATGGTCGAACTACTGCGATGGGGGCGGGATCAGGCCCATACAAGGCCGGATCCGCCACCTGCGGCAATCAGTTGCGGCCCTTGACCAGCGGCAGCTCGGCCTGCTGCCAGGCGGGAATGCCGCCGTCGAGCACGTAGACCTTTTCGAAGCCGGCCTTCTTCAGCGCCTTGGCGGCGGTTTCCGAGGCGTTGCCGCTGCGGCACACCAGCACCACCGGCGACTGCTTGGCGTTGGCCACCAGCTTGTTGTCCGGGCCGAAGGCACTGGCCTGGGCATTGCGGCTGCCGGCAATGTGGCCCTTCTCGAAGTCACCGCTGGCCGACAGGTCGACCACCACCGTGCCACCCGCGTTGATCAGCTGGGTCAGTTCGGCGGGCTTGATGCCCTTGAAGCCCCGGAACAGGCGGCGGATCTCGGTGACGATGATGGCCACGGTCAGGCCGACCAGGGCCGCGGACAGCATCGGGTTTCGGCCTGCAAAGGCCAGCAACTCTTCGTAATTCACTCAGGTCACGGGTCGATTAAGCGGGCGCCGATTGTCGCACAAGCCGGACGCGGCCCGTCACTGCCCCTTCCACAGGTCCGGCAGGCCGGCGGTCTGCCACCAGCGCTTGGCCTCGGCATCCCAGCGCCAGCGCTCGACCACCACCACGGTGCGTTCGGCCTGGGTGTTCTGGTTGATCACCCCGATTTCGACCCGGCGCTCGACCAGGCCCCCGTCCAGCGAGGCGCTGCTGCGCTCGCGGTAGGACGACACGCGCAGCTGCGCGTAGCGGTTGAGCTCGAACTCGGTGGGCGGCTTTTCCTTGCGCAGCTTGGGGTCCAGATAGCCGATGGCATCGTCCATGCTGCCCCAGCGGATGGTGGCGCCGTAGGCGATCTGGGTCTCTTCCAGCAGCTTGCGCTGCTTGCGGCTCAGGTCGTCTGCCGAAGCCACGGCGCTGGCCAGCAGCAGGGAACACATCAGGAACTGGATGAGGCGGCGCATCGGTGGTTTCCCCAGAACGTCAGCCTGCCATCCTACCCTTTGGCGAAGGCAACGAAGCGACCACTGAACTCGGCGGCGGGCTTGCCATCGGCACCGGGCTGGGTGGCGATGATGCTGATGCGGGCCTTGCGGCGCTGGCGGAAGGTGTTCAGGAAGGCATCCCAGCCAGTGGCCTCGGCCGCTTCGGCATGGGCGTGCAGGTCTTCGTAGACCGGTGCCAGGTAGCGCAGGTTGCTGTCGGCCACGTAGACCTCGGCATCGTGGCCGGCCAGGCGCAGGCGCAGGCTGACCAGTGCCCAGCCGGACAGGGTCAGCACCGAGGCCAGGCTGCCACCGAAAGCGTTGCCCTTGTCGTTGACGTTGGCGGCCAGCGGCGCGGTGATGCGCAGCACGCCATCGGCATAGCCGTCGAGCTGGATCTGCATGGCGCGGACCGCCGGCATGCAGTCAAGCACGTCCTGCAGGGCGGCCAGCGAGGAAGTCAGAGCATCAACGGACATCGGAGCAGGGACCACGACAACGAAGGGCCCGCATAATGCAGGCAATGGCCGACCATACGATACCCACTGGCGCCGCCGGTTCCGAACCGGGCTGGACCTTCATTTCGCTGCGACCGCAGGGCCAGAATTCCGCGCTGCGCCGCGCCGTTGCTGGGCTGGGCGGGCATGTGCTGGCCGTGCCACCCTGGCGCCTGCAGCGCCTGAACGGCACGCCAGTGGTGCACCAGCTGCAACGCGCGCTGAACTGCGATCGGGTGGTGTTCACCAGCCCGGCCGCTGTAGCAGCGGCCGCGTCCCTGCTGCCGCTGGCCGACGCGCAGCGCAGCCCGTGGCTGACCGTGGGCGACGGCACCGCGCGTGCGCTGCAGGCGCAGGGAGTCAACGAGGTACATGCGCCGCAGCGGATGGACAGCGAGGGCCTGCTGGCGCTGCCGGTACTGGCGGACGTACGCGGCCTGCGCATCGGGCTGGTGACCGCCCCCGGCGGGCGCGGCCTGATTGCTGCGCAACTGCAGGCGGCCGGCGGCAGCATCGAGCGCGCCGATGTCTATCAGCGTCGCCTGCTGCGCCTGTCGCCACGCACGCTGGCTCGATTGGCGCATTCAGCGTATCCGTGGGTGCTGGCGGTCAGCAGTGGTGAGGCGTTGCTGCATTTCTGGCAGCAGCTTCCGCCGGCATTGCAGCAACGCTGTCAGGCACATGCCACCGCCGTCGTGGCCAGCGAACGGCTGGGCGAACAGGCGCACGCATTGGGGCTGCAGCGCGTGGTGCGCGCGGCCGGGCCCACCACCGCGCAGCTGGTGGCGGCTGCACACGCCACGCTCACCGTCCCGGCAGCGAACTGAACAGGGACGTGGGTCACGCTTGCCGCTGTGGTCGGCAACAGTGATGCTGTGCACAACGCGGCCTGCCGGAACCTGACCGGCGACGGTGCCGACAAGGAAGCCCCATGAACGAGACTCCGCCCGTTTCCCCGCCCCGTCGACCCGTGCGCTGGCTGCTGCCGCTGGCCGGGGTGGTCGTGCTTGGCGTGGGCGGCTATGCCGGCTGGTACGTCTGGCAGCAGCAACAGCACGAACAGGAAGCGCAGGCGCAGACCACGGCCGTACAGCTGCAGGGCCTGCAGGCGACGCTGGATGCATTGCGCCGCGACCAGCGCGCAACCAGCCAGCGCCTGCAGGATGCGGCGACCACCAACCGCGTGCTGCGCGACGAGATGCTGGGCCTTTCCCAGCGCAGTGCGCTGCTGGAAGAGAACCTGGCCAAGCTGGCCGACAGCGCCAACCAGGGCCGTCAGGCGGTACAGCGCGATGAGGCCGAACTGCTGCTGACCCAGGCGGCGCAGCGCCTGAACTACGCCGACGACGTGGAAGGCGCACGCCGCCTGTATGCACAGGCCGCCACCGCGCTGGCCGATCTGCCCGACAGCGACGGCCTGAACCTGCGCCAGGCACTGGTACAGGAACGCGATGCACTGGATGCGCTGGGCACCGGCCCGCGCGTGCAATCGCTGCAACGCCTGGATGCCCTGGCCAAGGCCCTGCAGGGCCTGCCCTCGCAGGTGACGGGTGGCACCGCGCCCGGCGCCGGCAAGCCTTGGTGGCAGGCCACGCTGGCTCCGTTCGTGGACATCACCCCGAGCCGCCAGAATGGCCCGCTGACCGCCGCCGAACGCCGCAATGCCGACGATGCGCTGCAGCTGGAACTGACCCTGGCGCGTGCCGCAATCGAACGTGGCGACCGCACCGGTCGCGATACCGCGTTGGCGCGCGTGGAACACTGGGCACAGCGGCGTTGGCCGGATTCACCGGCCCTGCGCGCGCAACGTGCTGAACTGAAGGCCTTGCGCGAGCTTCCGCTGCAGGCCAGCAACAGCGTTCTTGGCAGCACCCTGCAGCAACTGCGCACCCAGACCGACCGGAGGTAATCCCCCATGAAACCCCTGCAATCCCTGGTCGTGCTGTTGCTGGCGGTGGCCATCGGCGTGGTGGCCGCGCAATGGCTCGGCGCCGATGACCTCAACCGCTTCGGCGAAGTGACCCTGCGCTACGGCGGCTACGACTACCACAGCAACCTGCCCAAGGTGGCACTGCTGTCGGTGATCGCGGTGCTGGTGCTGTGGCTGCTGTGGAGCCTGATCGCTGCACCGTTCCGCGCCTGGGGCCGCTACCGCCGCAAGCAGGGCCGGGTGCGCCTGATCGACGGCCTGCAGGCCTATGAGCACGGCCAGTGGCAGCGTGCCGAAAAGCTGCTGGATGGTGCCGCCAAGGATCCGGAAGTGAGCGCGGTGGCGCTGGCCAATGCCGTGCGCAGTGCGCAGGCACGTGCCGACGGCCCCGCCGGTGAAGCCCTGCTGCAGCGCCTGGGCGAGAGCGATGCCACCCTGCAGGCGCTTCTGCGCGCCGAACAGCTGCTGGCGCGCGATCTACCGGTGGATGCGATCAACGCGTTGGATGTGGCGACGATCCAGCCGCTGCCGCCGCGCGGCCTGTGGCTGCGTACCGAAGCGCTGGCACAGGCCGGCCGCGCCCACGAGGCGTATGGCCAGCTGGGTGCACTGCGCCAGAGCAAGGTGCTGCCGGCCGACGCCAACAGCGAACTGGAAGCACGCCTGGCCGCACAGGCGCTGCTGGAAGCAGCCGACGTCAATGCGCTGGCCGCGCAGTGGGAAGCCACGCCGAAGGCGCTGCGGCCAACCCCGGACGTGGTGGGTGCGTATGCCAGCCGTGCGGTGGTCCTGAACTGGGATGAGCCGGCGTTGCTGGCGCTGGAACAGGCACTGGACCAGCGTTGGGATGACGAACTGGTGGCGCTGTATGGCCGCCTGCCGGCCGAGCGCCTGGCCACGCGCCAGGCCAACCTCGCGCGCTGGCGCAACGTGCACGACAGCTCGGCTGCGCTGCGCCTGGCACAGGGCCGCGTGGCCCTGGCCCAGCAGCAGTGGGATGCCGCCGATGCGTTCCTGCACGAGGCCATCGCCGCGGGCGCCGGTGCCCCGGCGTGGGAGGCACTGGGTGAGCTGTTCGCACAGCGTGGCGAGCACGCGCTGGCCGCGCAGTGCCTGGCCAATGCGCTGCGACTGCAGCGTGGCGAGGACAGCGTGGAACTGGTGCGCGGCACCGAAGCGCCGCTGCGTTCCACGGTGGAGGAGCAGCCGGTTACGGTGCAGCCGCCGGTGTATGACGCCAACGAAGAGCGCGACGAATTCGGCAATCCACGGTTGCCGTGAAGCGTGCCGACCAACGGTCGGCACCCACCGGAGCAGAAAAACGCCGCCCATTGGGCGGCGTTTTCATCTGTGGAACCCGGTAGTCGCCAACCTTGGTTGGCGCTCTGACATCTTCCGAACGATGACATCGCATGGCCGACCAAGGTCGGCATCTACCAAAGCAGATCCAACGCGCATTCCCGGTAGTCGCCAACCTTGGTTGGCGCGCGGTCGCAACGATCAGCGTTCGACGATCGCCACTACGCCCATGCCGCCGGCGGTGCAGATCGACACCAGCGCGCGGCCACCGCCGCGTTCGGCCAGCTGCTTGGCCGCGGTGGCGATCACGCGTGCGCCAGTCGCCGCGAACGGGTGGCCAGTGGCCAGCGACGAGCCCAGCAGGTTGATCTTGTCCGGGTCGATGCGACCCAGCGGTGCATCCAGGCCCAGGCGATTGCGGCAGTAATCCTCGCTCTCCCACGCACGCAGGGTGCACAGCACCTGCGCGGCGAAAGCTTCGTGGATCTCGTAGATGTCGAAGTCCTGCAGGGTCAGGCCGTTGCGCTTGAGCATCTCCGGCACGGCCACGGTCGGCGCCATCAGCAGGCCTTCGCCATGCACGAAGTCCACCGCCGAGACGTGCGCGTCACGCAGATAGGCCTGCGGCTCATGGCCGTGGGCACGCGCCCACTCTTCGCTGGCCAGCAGCACGGCGGCGGCGCCGTCGGTCAGCGGCGTGGAGTTGGCGGCGGTGAGCGTGCCGCGGCCGGAGACCTTGTCGAACGCCGGCTTCAGCGTGGCCAGCTTCTCCAGCGAAGTATCCGGGCGCAGGATGTTGTCACGCTCGACACCACGGAACGGTGCGATCAGGTCGTTGAAGAAACCGCGCTCATAGGCAGCAGCCAGCTTCTTGTGCGACGACACCGCCCACTCGTCCTGCGAGTCACGCGAGATGTTCCATTCCTTGGCCATGTCCTCGCAGTGGTCGCCCATGCTCTTGCCGGTGCGCGGCTCGGCCACGCCCGGGAACTCGGGCTTGAGCTCGGAGAACTTGAAGCCAGCGGTCAGCGCGCGGATCTTGTCGCCGGTGCTCTTGGCACGGTTGGCGGCCAGCAGGCGCGCGCGCAGCTTCTTGCCGTAGACGATCGGCACGTCGGAGGTGGTATCCGAACCGCCACCGATACCCGATTCGATCTGGCCGAGCGCAATCTTGTTGGCAACCGTGATGATGCTGTCCAGCGAGGTGCCGCAGGCGCGCTGCAGGGTGATGCCCGGGGTCAACGGCGACAGGCCGGAGGACAGCGTGGCTTCGCGGCCCAGGTTCCAGTCGCTGGAGTGCTTGATCACCGCACCCATCGCAACTTCACCCAGCTGCTGGCCGTGCAGGCCGAAACGTTCAACCAGCGCGCCCAGCGTACGGACCGACATGCCGAGGTTGCCGACATCCGAATACGCGGTGTTCTGGCGGCAGAACGGAATGCGGACGCCACCGAGGATGGCGACGGGACGAGCGTTGGGCATGGAGATACCTGGCATGGATGAGGGTGTCTGCAACATGGCCTGCACGACGGAGCAGGCATAATGGAGCCAAGTGTAGCTGCCGCCCTGTGATGGGCCAACCGTGGAACCATGAGCAAACCCGACCCCGCGATGAATGCCCTTGGCGTGCTGGCCCTGGAACTGGCCGGCGGCGAAATCCCCCGCCAGGCGGTGCTCAGCGCCGAACAGGCCGGTGAACTGGCCGATCGCGTCGGCCGCGACCTGTCCAAGCTGGTGCCGCAGGTGGCCGAGCTGGACCTGGTGTTCGCCGCCGCCCATTTCGACCCGGCCGAAGTACTGCGCCCGGGCTGGCCGATCCATCGCCGCCTGGAAGAACTGCAGATGCGTGCGCCGGGCCGCAACCAGGGCCCGCGCCTGCTGGCCTTCGGTACCGATGCCAACGGTGATGTGCCGCTGCCGTTCCAGGCCGATGCCAGCCTGGTGGGCGGTGGCCTGCGCGTGGTGCCGTTCCTGCTGACCGGCAGCGACGTGGCGACGACCAACGCGGTGGCCGAGGCGTTGGAAGACACGCTGCTGGCCAACGGCATGGCGCATGCCGACACCGCGTTGATGGCGCAGAACACCTTCGGTGCCCGCATCGAGCATGCGCGCTATTTCACCGTGAATGATCTGGCCGCGATGATGTCGATGCAGTACGACAATCAAGGCCTGGCCGCGCTGTGGCCGCTGATCGAGACCGCGATCATGGCCCCGGGCGAGGACGAATGGCTCAACGCCGCGCCCGAGCCGCTGCTGCGCTACACGCACGGCGAGGCACGCATGGCGCTGTTCGATCCGGCCGGCTGGTGCGCGCACTACAACCACGGCAAGAACGACTGCGACCGCCTGAAGGGCATCTACGAGCAGTTCCTGATGCGCCAGCGGCAGATGGCCGCGGTGCTGGAAGCGCACGGCGTGCCGGTGCTGTTCGTGCACTGCGAGGCCGGGCAGGACGCGCGCGAGTTGCTGGCGCGCTGATGCGGGTGGCCTGTTGGTAGTGCCGGCCGCTGGCCGGCAACCTCCG
>NZ_JAWIRR010000010.1:102427-132944 GCF_036320065.1 Stenotrophomonas sp. SMYL8 | reverse complement strand
CTGGCCAGAAAGCTGGCCAGGATCGCCTGGGGTGTCTTCAAAAGCGGCCGGGACTTCGATCCGGCCATGCTGAAGGTGGGTCAAGCCTGCTTCCAGCAGGCTTGACCACGAACATAGGATCTCGACTCTACAAGGCGGGCACCGGACGCCCCCGTGCGACAATGGGCGCCCCCACGCTTTCCCGGACCGCTCCGAGCGGCCCGCCGTCATCCTGATGTCCAATCCCGCTTCCCGTATCGCCACCGCCTCCCCACGCATTGCGCTGGGGGGTATCGGCCTGGCCGCGATCGGCGCCATCGCTGCTTCCGGCAAGGCGATCATTGTCAAGCTCGGCCTGCGTCACGGCGTGGATGCCACCACGCTGCTTGCCCTGCGCATGCTGATGGCGCTGCCGCTGTTCGTTTTGATGGCGCTGTGGGCCGCGCGTCGGGCCGAACCACTGTCCTGGGCCGACCGAGCTCGTGTGCTGTGGCTGGGTTTCACCGGCTACTACCTGTCCAGCCTGCTCGACTTCCAGGGCCTGCAGTACATCAGCGTGACCCTGGAACGATTGATCCTGTACTTGAATCCGACCCTGGTGCTGCTGATCAACGTGCTGCTGGCGCGCCAGCGGCCGGGCCGATGGCAGATCGGCGCGCTGGTGCTGAGTTATCTGGGCGTGCTGCTGGCGTTCGGCCATGACCTGCAGCGCGAGGGTGGGCAGATCATCGTTGGCAGCCTGCTGGTGCTGGGCAGTGCGCTCAGCTATGCGCTGTACCTGTTCGGCAGCGGGCAGGTGGTCGCGCGTATCGGAGCGGTGCGGCTGACCGCTTACGCCAGCTGCGTGGCCAGCGTGCTGGTGCTGCTGCATTTCGCGGTGACCCATCCGCTGCCGTTGTTGTGGCAGGCACCGGCGCCGGTGCAGTGGTTGTCGCTGGTCAATGCCACCGTGTGCACGGTGCTGCCAGTGCTGGCGATCATGCTGGCGGTGCAGCGCGTGGGTTCGTCGCTGGCCGCGCAGGTCGGTATGCTGGGCCCTGTTTCCACCATCGTGATGAGCCTATGGCTGCTCGACGAACCGATGGGGCCGGCGCAGATCGCCGGCACCGTGCAGGTGCTGATCGGCGTTCTGCTGGTAACCCGCCTGCGGCGCTGACGCCTGAGCAGGCGCGCGCGCGCATCCTGGCGGTGATCCGCGCGATCCCGGCGGGGCAGGTGATGGGCTATGGGCAGGTGGCGCTGCGCGCGGGCCTGCCCGGGCGTGCGCGCCTGACCGCGCGCATCCTGGGCCAGAACGACGACCCGGACCTGCCTTGGCACCGCGTGTTGCGCTCGGATGGGCGCATTGCCATGGAAGAAGGGTCGGCCGGCTGGCGCGAGCAGTCACAGCGGTTGCGCGCCGAGGGCGTGCGGGTGGAGAACGGCCGGGTGCGGATGACGGCGGCTGATCCGGCGGCGGCACTGGATGCCGCTGTGTGGGGTCCGGGCTGAGCACCGCTGGCGACTGAACAGGCCGCGCCTGCCGGTCGCCAACAAGACACGGTGCTGCGGCTATGATGGAGGCCGTTCCATGCCGGTGCTCCCATGTTCCCGCGACTGCCAACCGTCACCAAGGCCCTGCTGATCGCCAACGCGATCCTGTTCCTGCTGCAGCAGCCGTTCCTGCTCGGCATGCAGACCTTCGAGCCGTTCATGCTGCAACCCCTGCAGCAGGGCTTCGACGCATTCTCGCCGGGCGGCAACTTCCAGCCTTGGCAGCTGCTGACCTACGGCTTCCTGCACGGCAGCTTCGGCCATCTGTTCTTCAACATGCTGGCGGTCTTCATGTTTGGCGCGCCACTGGAGCAGACCTGGGGCGAGAAGCGCTTCCTGCTGTATTACCTGGTGTGCGTGGCCGGTGCCGGTGTCTGCCAGCTGCTGGTGGGTACGCTGCTGGAAAACCCGGCCACGGTGCTGGGTGCTTCCGGTGGCGTGTTCGGCCTGCTGCTGGCCTACGGCATGCTGTTCCCCAACCAGCGGGTGATGCTGCTGTTCCCGCCGATCCCGATGAAGGCGCGTACCTTCGTGATCCTGTTCGGCGTGGGCGAGCTGGTGCTGGGCATGACCGGCTGGCAGCCGGGCGTGGCCCACTTCGCACACCTCGGCGGCATGCTGTTCGGCTGGTTGCTGATCCGCTACTGGCGCGGACAATCGCCGTTCAACAAGCGCCGCCCGCCCGGCCCACCGAAGCGCCCGAACCATCTGCGCAGCGTGAAGTGAGGCGCGATGCGCCTCGCTTCACGCGGGTAGGTGCCAACCTTGGTTGGCACGCTTTGAATGGGATCATTTGACGCGGTAGGTGCCGACCGTTGGTCGGCACACATTCTCCCACGCGGGTAGGTTGGCACGCTTTGAATCGGATCATCTGACCCGGTAGATGCCAACCTTGGTTGGCGTCCGCTCTGCCACTCTGTGCCAACCAAGGTTGGCACCTACCCATCCTGCAACACCACCTGCGCGGCATTGTGCCCGGGCGCACCGGTCACACCGCCACCGGGATGGGTACCCGACCCACACAGATACAACCCCGGAAGGGCGCCGCGGTAGCCGGCCTGGCCGACCATCGGTCGAGCCGAGAACAGCTGGTTGGCACTGAGCGCGCCATGGAAAATGTCGCCGCCGACCAGGCCGAAGGTGCGTTCCAGATCCAGCGGCGACAGCACCTGCCGACCGAGCACGCTGCCGGCAAAGCCGGGCGCATACCGTTCGACGGTGGCAATCATCAGGTCCGCCACAGTCTCACGGTGATCATCCCAGTGGCGCCCGTCGGGCAGTACCGGCGCCACGTGCTGGCAGAACAGGCTGGCCACATGCTGCCCGCGCGGCGCCAGTGAATCATCCAGCGTGCTCGGAATCAGCATCTCTACGATCGGTTCGCGCGACCAGCCTTCGCGGCGCGCATCCAGCCAGGCGCGGTCCATGTAGTCCAGGCTGGGGGCCATGATGATGCCGGCGCTGAGGTGATCGCCGGGGCCGGGCAGGGCACGGAAGTCCGGCAACCGCGACAGCGCCACGTTCATCCGGAAGGTGCCGGAACCGCAGCGCCAGTTCGTCATGCGTTCGCGTGTGGCAGCGGGTACCTGCGTTGGCTCCAGCAGCTGTTCGTACAGCAGCTTCGGATTGACGTTGGCCACCACCGCGCGTGCACGCAGGGTTTCGCCGTTGACCAGTTCCACCCCCACGGCGCGGCCTTGTTCGATCAGTACCTGTTGCACACCGGCATCCACGCGCAGTTCGGCCCCGGCCTCGCGCGCCGCGCTGGCGATGGCCTGGCTGATCGCGCCCATGCCGCCGATCGCGTGGCCCCACGCACCCTTTACGCCATTGCACTGGCCGAATACGTGGTGCAGCAGTACGTAGGCACTGCCCGCTGTATACGGGCTTGCGTAGTTGCCGACGATGCCATCAAAGCCGAACAGCGCCTTGATCGGCTCGCTCTCGAACCAACGGTCCAGGTACTCCGCCGCCGACAGCGTGAACAGGTCCAGCAGTTCCTGCCGCAGTGGCGCATCCAGCGCCGCCAGTTCGCGGCCGAGTTTCCCCATCTGCCATAGTGCGGGCAGCGCACGCCAACCGCCTGCTACACCCAGGTCGGGCGGCGCGCGCAGGGCCCATGCGCGCAGTACGTCGGCGAAGATTTCCAGGCGTGCCTCGTACGCGGGCAAGCGCTGCGCATCCCGCTCGGAGAACTTCGCCACCTCGGCCTGAGTGCGGCCAGGAGCCGACAACAGATAGCGGTCGTCGGGCAATGGCAGGAAGTTGTTGGCCGGGCGCGCGACGATGCGCAGCCCATGCGCATGCAGCTGCAGGTCGTCGATCACCTTCGGCTGCAGCAGCGAGACCGTGTACGAGGCGACTGAGTTGCGGAAGCCGGGATGGAATTCCTCGGTGACCGCAGCGCCGCCAAGAACGCCGCGACGTTCCAGCACCAGCACCTTCTTTCCGGCACGCCCCAGATAGGCCGCGCAGACCAGGCCGTTGTGGCCACCACCAACGATGATCGCATCCCAGGTCATCTGCACCTCGGAAAAAGGGGACGGAGGGGATTAAGTCGCAATTCGCATGGGGGCACCGGCAATGGGGAAAAAACGACTTAATCCCCTCCGTCCCCTTTTTTGATCGCTGCTTCGATGGTGGCGATGTCGATCTTCTTCATCGGCATCATCGCGTTGAATGCGCGCTTGGCCAGTGCCTTGTCCTGGCTGGTCACCGCTTCGATGAGCATGCGCGGGCTGATCTGCCAGGAAATGCCCCAGCGGTCCTTGCACCAGCCGCATTGGCTCTCCTGGCCACCGTTGCCGACGATCGCATTCCACAGGCGGTCGGTCTCGGCCTGGTCCTCGGTCTGGATCTGGAAGGAAAACGCTTCGCTGTGCTTGAACGCGGTGCCGCCGTTGAGGCCGACGCAGGGGATGCCGCAGACCGTGAATTCAACGGTCAGTACGTTGCCTTCCTTGCCGTCCGGATAGTCACCGGGGGCGTGATGCACGGCGGTCACCGCGCTGTCGGGCAGGATACTGGCGTAGAAGGTGGCGGCCTCGAGTGCGCCGTTGTCATACCAGACACAGATCGTGTTCTTGTGTGCCATGTCGGGGCTCCACGTTGGACGAAGCCGCAGCGATAGCATGCGCGGTGTTAATCCGGGATCGTGCTGCACCTGCAAAAAAGGAGGGCGCCCGAAGGCGCCCTCTGCATTACCCGTGTGGCAGCTGGATCAGCGCCAGACCTTGATCTGCTCGGCTTCACTTCGCTGCATCGGCTGGCCGGCCTTGCAGCTGAAGGTGGCGCCGAAGGCCGGCAGGTTGGCCAGCGTGCCGTTGCTGCGCCACAGGCCCGGTGCACGGATGTCGGCGGTCAGGCGGCGCACGGCCTCGTTCGGCGCCAGCTGCTGCGCCCACAGCGCAGACCAGGCGCGGAAGAAGCCCTGCTGCTGGGCCTGCTTGGCCTTCGGCTCCTGCGCGACATACGCCGCCCAGGCCAGTTCCAGACCGGCGATGTCGGCCAGGTTCTCTTCCTGGGTGAGCGTGCCGTTGACCTTGGCACCCTTCACGCCCGGGAAGTCGTAGGCGCTGTACTGCGCGGCCACGCGGTTACCGAGCAGGGTCCAGGCGGTCTTGTCGGCCGGGGTCCACCAGCTGTGCAGCTCGCCCTTGGCGTCGACCAGCGCGCCCTTGGCATCGATCGCGCGGGTCAGCTCATGGCCGACCAGGCCACCGAAGCTGCCGAACTTGTCGGCAGCGTCGGCCTTGGCGTTGAACACCGGGCCCTGCAGGATCGCGGCGGTGACGATCAGGCGGTTCTGGGCCAGATCGTAGGCCAGCGACGGCTGCTGCGGCAGCACGTCCCAGCGACGGTCGGCATTGCCCTTGCCGATGCGCTTCATTTCCTCGCGATGGCGCCAGGTCGAAGCAATCAGCATGTTGCCACCGAACGAACCGCGGCCCATCGGCTGCACGCTGTAGTCGAGGTCGCGCAGCGGGGTGCCGATCTCGATCTTCAGCGCAGCCAGCTTGGCCTGCGCTTCGGCCTTGGCTTCGGTGCTCATCCAGCTGCTGTTCTTGACCGCTTCGATCTGCACTTCGCGCACCTTGTCGACGATCCACGCCGCCTGGCGACGATCTTCGGCGGACAGGTAACGGGCAGCGTATTCGCGACCGACCATCGGGCCAGCGGCTACGTTGATCGCCTCCAGCACGTCTTCCCAGCGCTGCGGCGGCAGGGTTTCGCCACGCAGCACGCGGCCGCGGAATTCGAACTCGGCATCGCGGTAGGCCTTGGACAGGTACGGTGCCATCGAGTCGCCCACGCGCCAGCGCAGGTAGGCCTTCCACTGGTCCGGCTTGAGCTTGGTGACCATGCCGTCGAGCTGCTTGAACAGGCCCGGGTCGGCCAGCGAGACCAGGTCGTCATCCACGCCCTGTGCCTTCAGGAAGGCATCCAGCTGCAGGTTGCGGTAGCGGCTGTTGAGCTCCTTGGTGGAGATCGGCGCGTAGTTGTTGAACGGGTTGTTGATGCCGGCCAGCGACTGCGCATTGCGTGCCAGCTCGGTTTCCAGCGCGATCACCGCCTGCGACTCGGCATCCAGCTTGGCCGCCGGGGTGCCGGTCAGTGCCAGGATCTGCTTGACGTAGTTGCGGTAGCGGCCCATCAGCGCCACGGTGTCGGCGTCGGTACGGGTATAGAACGCCGGATCCGGCAGGCCCATGCCGCCCTGCATGAAGTAGCCGATGTGACGGTCCAGCGCTTTCAGATCGACGTCGGGGCCGAAGTTGAATGCCACCGGGATGCCGACCTGGTGCAGTGCGGCGATCGAGGCCGGCACATCCTTGGCCTTCTTGATGGCGTTGATGCGGGTCAGCAGCGGGGCGATCGGGTTGGAGCCGTCTGCTTCCACGGCCGCTTCGTCCAGGCCACTGGCCCAGAAGTCACCCAGCAGCTTCTGCACGTTGCCCTGCGGCGCCTTCATCGCTGCGTCGAGCAGTTCACGCTGCTGCTGGCGGCTGCGGTCGACCAGCTGGCCCAGCGCGGTGGTGGCGCCGGTCTGCGGCACCGGGTTGGCCTTCAGCCAGCCTGCATTGGTGGTGTCGTAGAAGTCGCTGCACTGGGCACTGACAGCCGGGGCACGCGCGGCCTTTTTCTTGGCGGCGAAGGCATCGTGGGTCGGGACCAGAGTCGCCAGGCTGATGCCCAGGGCGATGGCAAGCGGACGGAAATTGGGCATGTGGAACGAATCCGTGATGGATTGAGGGCGCGCGCACTATAGCAAGCCGCGCATGGGCGCGGCATGCACGCATCACGGCGCATCCGCCGGGCATGGCCCGGCGCTACCGGGTGCGTGGCATCGACACCGCATGCACGCATCACGGCGCATCCGCCGGGCATGGCCCGGCGCTACCGGGTGTGTGGCATCGACACCGCATGCACGCATCACGGTGGCTCCGCCGTGCCATACGCCGACCAAGGTCGGCATCTACCAACGGCGTGGGCCTGCACAGGCGCAGCAGATCCACGCCATGCGTGGATGACGGGCGCCGCAAAAACAAAGGCCCGGGAATTCCCGGGCCTCTGCAGGTCTACCTTGGCATCAGCCAGGGCTTACCAGATCACCACCTGCTGCTCGCCGGCGCGGGCCATCGGCGAACCGGCCTTGCACTGGAAGGCCGCGGCAAAGGTCGGCAGGTTCGACGGCGCACCCATGGCGCGGAACTGCGCCGGCGCGTGCGGGTCGGTGGCCAGGCGGACCTTGGCGTTTTCCGGGGTGTACTTGGTGCGCCACACGGTGGCCCAGTTGAAGAAGAAGCGCTGGTCGCGGGTGAAGCCATCGACCTTTGCATCTTCCTTGCCGGCGGAGGCCTTCTGCAGGGCGTCGTAGGCGGTAGCCAGGCCGCCCAGGTCGGCGATGTTCTCGCCCAGGGTCAGGTGACCGTTCACGGCCTGGCCGTCGACCTTGTACTGGTCGAACTGCTTGACCAGCTTGCCGGTCAAGCCTTCGAAGTTCTTCTTGTCAGCGGCAGTCCACCAGTCTTCCATGTTGCCGGTCGGCCCGAAGCGTGCACCCTGGTCATCGTAACCGTGGGTCATTTCGTGGCCGATCACCGCACCGATGCCGCCATAGTTCAGTGCGTCGTCGGCCTTCGGATCGAAGAACGGCGGCTGCAGGATGGCGGCCGGGAACACGATCTCGTTCTGCAGCGGGTTGTAGTAGGCGTTGACCGTCTGCGGGGTCATGCCCCACTCGGTCTTGTCCACCGGCTTGCCAATCTTGGACAGGTTGAACTTGTAGTTGAACTCACTGGCCGCGCGCACATTGCCCAGGTAGCTGTCGCGCTGGGTCTGCAGGCCCGCCCAGTCACGCCACTTGTCCGGGTAACCGATCTTCGGAGTGAAGGTTTCCCACTTGGCGATGGCCTTGGCCTTGGTTTCATCGCTCATCCAGCTCAGGCCCTGGATGCGTTCCTTCAGCGAGGCGGCCAGGTTCTTCACCAGCTCTTCCATCTTCGCCTTGGCTTCCGGCGAGAAGGCAACCTTCACGTACAGCTGGCCGAAGGCTTCACCGGCGTCGTTCTCGATGGTGCCCAGCACGCGCTTCCAGCGCGGCTTCTGTTCCTTCTGGCCGTTGAGGGTCTTGCCGTAGAACTCGTAGTTCTCCTGCACGAAGGCATCGGCCAGGTACGGCGAGGCGCTGTCCACGGTGTGGAAGCGCAGGTAGGCGCGCCACACCGACGGATCGGTATCGCCCAGCGCCTTGCTCACTTCCTCATGGAAGGCCGGCATGGCCAGCGAGAACTTCTCCGGCGCGGCTACGCCCTGCGACTTGAAGAACTCGGTCCAGCTGAAGTTCGGGGTCAGCTTGTCAGCGTCGGCCAGGGTGACCGGGTTGTAGTACAGCTCGACGTTGCGCGACAGCTCGACGCGCGACTTGGAGGCCTTGGCCAGGCGGGTCTCGAACTTGACCACGTCCTCGGCCTGCTTGGCAGCGTCGGCAGCGGCGACGCCGGACAGCTCCAGCACCTTGGCGACGTGTGCCTGGTAGGCCTTCAGCTTGTCGGCGTTCTTGGCATCGGTGTAGTAGGTGCTGTCCGGCAGGCCCAGGCCGCCCTGGCTGGCGTAGGCCAGGTTCACGGCCGAGTTCTTGAAGTCGGCTTCAGCGCCGAAGCCGAACAGGACGTTGTCACCCTTGGCCGCGCTGCTGCGCAGGTAGTCGGCGATGGCCGCCTTGTCCTGCAGGCCGTCGATCGCGGTGAGGTCGGCCTTCAGCGGCTCGATGCCCTGGGCATTGATCTTGGCTTCGTCCATGCCGGTGGCCCACAGGTCGCCGACGATCTTCTCGATACGGTTCGGGTTCTTGACCTGCGCGACCTGTTCAGCCAGCTGGTGCTGCACGGCCACCGAACGCTCGTCGAGGATGGTGAACGCGCCCCAGCTGGTGCGGTCGCCCGGAATTTCATTGGCGGCCAGCCACTTGCTGTTCACGTAGTCGCCGAAGGCGCCACAGGCGTCCTTGCTGGCATCCAGATCGCTGGGCTGGAAGGCGTTGTAGGCCGGCAGCTTGCTCTCGTCCAGCGTGTAGTTGGCGGCTTCGGCCGCAGCCGGCGTGGAGGCGGTGGCATCCTTGGCCGGGGTTTCGTTCTTGCCGCAGCCGACCAGCGCGGCCGAAACGGCCAGGGTCAGCAGCACGATCTTGGGAGTACGGGTCACTTTGATGGCCTCCAGGCCGAGTGAGTCAGGGAAGGGCCGCGGGGACGGCCGTGGGCCGAACAATACGCCGCCGGCCTGCCCTGCAAGGGTGTCGAAGGTCATGGCCGGGCGCAAGGGGGCCGCTTCGTGGGCCGGAAAAGACAGACCCGGCAAAAGCCGGGTCTGTCGGGGTACTGCGATAAGGCGTGGATCAGAACTTGTACTTCAGACGCACGAACGGGGTGCGGCCGTAGTAGTCGTACTGGGTGGCGAAGGCCGGTACGTTGCCGTAGCGGGAATCGGCGACACCGATGGAAACCAACGGCGGGGTCTTGTTGAAGATGTTGCTGACGCCCACCAGGATTTCCCAATCGGCCTGCGCGTAGCTGACCGAAGCGGTGTGGTAGATGCGCGAGTCGGCCACGATGTCACGATAGGAGTTCGGACGACCCTGGTAGGTGAACACCGGGCTCAGATCGATGTCTTCGGTCTTGTGGATGTAGGTGGTCAGCCAGTTGTACGACCAGTCACCACGGGTCAGGCTCAGCGCCAGGTTGCCCACCACCTTCGGACGGCCGATGTCACCCAGCAGCTCCGAGGATTCCAGGCCGCTCGCAGCTGCGCTGGAGAACACTTCCTGGGTGTCTTCGATCGTGTAGGTGACCTGGGTCTCGGCCGAGAACTTGCCGAACGAGAAATCGTGGTCGAAGTTTGCGGTCAGGTCGTAGCCACGGGTGCGCTGCTTGTTGATGTTGATGAACTTGTTCTGGATCTGGGTCACCGCATACGGCTGGGTAGCACTGGCCGGATTGCGGGTCAGCAGATCGCAGTAGCTGTTCGGGTACACCGTGCCGCCGTAGCAGCCACGCATGACGTTGGTGCTGCCCAGCTGCGCGATTTCATTGCTCACTTCGTAGTCGAAGTAATCGATGGCCACGCTCAGGTTGGCGAAGGTCGGGGTGAACACGATACCGGCGGTCTTCGCACGCGAAGTTTCCGGAATCAGCGAATTACCACCGCCCTGGCGGTACACCGTGCCGCTGCTGCCGCCGCCGGCATAGTCGGCCGGGATACCTGCGGCCGCACAGTTGGCCTGGTAATTGGTATTGGAGCTTTCACCCCAGCGTACGCACGGATCGTTCGCCTGCTGGAAGAAACCAGTCTCGTTGCCAAGGTACAGCTCGTACAGGCCCGGCGCGCGGTAGGAGGTGCCGATCGAACCGCGCAGACGCAGCGACGGAATGACCTGCCAGTTCAGGCCGATCTTCCAGACATTGTCCGAATCGGCAACGTTGTCGTACTTGAACACGCGACCCGAGGCGTTCAGGCTCAGCGATTCCACTGCCGGCAGGCCCTTCAGCAGTGGCACGTCGAACTCGACGAAGGCTTCCTTGACCTTGTCGTTGCCCTTGGTCACATCAGCCGAGGACGAGCCCCAGATGTCGCCAGTGCGGGACAGTTCGCTCGGCTGGTCGTTGAGCGAGTAATAGCGGTATTCCAGGCCGCCCGCAAAACCGACCGCACCGGCCGGCATCTCGAACAGGTCGCCGCTGACGATGGCGTTGATGGTAGCCTGCTTGTAAGTGGTCTTGCCCCAGTCCCACGCACCGAGCTTGTCGACCAGCTCGTCGACCTTGCGGCCGCTCAGGTAGTCCGGGTCGAAGTAGTTCACCGCCGGCGGCGCGTCGGTGTAGTCCAGGTCGCCGCTCTTGGAGGCCTGGATGGCCAGATTGCCGTACTTGCCACTGGAGTGGCTGAAGTTCGCGTTGACTTCCCACGCCCAGGTGTCGGTGCCCTTGAACAGGCCGTCAAGCTTGGTGGCGGCGTAGAAGTAATCGACGGTGACATCCTGCTGGGACTTGAACAGCATCACCGGGTTGGCGACGATCTCGGTACCCGGGATGTAGGCATACGGGAAGAACTGGCGCCAGGAGAACGTCTCGGTTTCGCGACGGTTGAACAGGAACTGGGTCTTCCAGTTGACCGAATCGAAGCCGAAGTCGGTGGCCACGTAGGCGGTCTTCCGCTCCTGCTTGTTGATGATGTGGCCCTGGCCCCAGCGCGCGAAGTTCACCGGCTCATCGAAGAAGGCCTGGCCGCGCGCGTAGCTCTGGGTCTTGCGCGGGCGGTAGCCCGGCAGCGGGCCGACAGTGGTGCCATCACCCGACGGCACATAGCGGGTGCTGCCGATGTCGACCACGTTGTGCAGCATGTTGACGCAGTTGGCCAGCGGCGTACCGGCATTGAGCGAACGATCTTCGCGGTCGATGCGGTTGCCGTCGGCGTCCTTGACCAGGTCGTTGCTGCAGTTGAGGAAGTCGCGGTCGCCACGGGTCAGCTCGTTGTGCTGATACCACTCGACGGCAGCGATGATGCTGCCCTTCTCGAAGTTCCAGCCATTGGCCAGCGACGCCGAGAACACTTCACCGCCGCCTTCGGTCGGGACGCGGCCGGTAACGGTCAGCTCCGGGCGCTCGATGTTCTTCTTGGTGATCAGGTTGACCACACCGGCCACGGCGTCGGAACCATAGATCGAGGACGAACCGTCCTTCACGATCTCGGCACGCTGCAGGATGGCGGTGGGAATGACGTTCAGGTCGAAGGCGCCGACGGCGCCACGAGTACCGGCCGGGCCGGGGCGCTGGCCATCGAGCAGCACCAGGGTGCGGTTGGCGCCCAGGCCGCGAAGCGACACGGTCTGTACGCCGGTGCCGCCGTCCACGACGAAGCCGCCGAACTGGTGGGTGATCTGGGTTTCGGCCGAACCGATGGCCGACTTCTGCAGGAACTCGGCCACGTTGACCTGGCCCTGCTTCGCGTTGGTTTCGGCGTTGATGGTGAACACCGGCGAAGTGGTCTCGTAGTCCGCACGGCGGATCAGGGAGCCGGTGACTGTGACCTTGTCAAGATCGGTTGCGCGGGTGGAAGTGCTTGAGCTGCTTGACGCCTTTGCTTCCTGCTGGGTGGATTCCTGGGCCAGAGCCGGTGCGACCTGCAGGCAGGCCAGCACAGCAAGAGTCAACGGGACGCGGCTTGGCTTAGATTGGCGGTTGGCGTTGCGCATTTCGGTTTGATCCCCACTTGTTATGCTTCGGTTAATGGAGTGTATGAGTCGCGTAAAGTAAATGCAACATGAATATTGAAATCTCTTAACTTGCTGTTGTTATAGGGAAATTCAGTATTTGGGGCATGAAAAAGCCCCTGCCTGGCCGGCAGGGGCTTGGTGAAAGCGAGGGTGCCCGGGGAGGGATCAGAGGCCGCCGGGGCCGCAATCCTTGCTCAGGTAGTCGGCCATGAGCGTCAATGTCGTCCGGAAGTGCGCGGGGTACCACGGCATGCTGTGCGGCATGTCGGGGATCAGCTCGAACCGGGCTGGGACCTTGCCCTGTACGCCGTTGTAGAAGTTCCTCGCATGGAAGGACGGCGTGCGTACGTCACGGTCGCCGACGAAGGTCAGCAGAGGAATCGTGGCCTTCGCAGTGTTCTGCATCGGGTCCATGCCCTTCACCGTGCGCCCCTGCAGAATGCGTTGCAGGCGGTTCTGGCTCCAGGAGGTGCCCAGCCGGCCAAGATCGGTGACCGGGGCGCCAGCGATGGCGCACTGGTAGGGGGAGGGGCTGCGCACTGTCGCGGCGGCAGCCGCGAAGCCGCCGTAGGAATAGCCGAAGATCGCGATGCGGTCCTTGGCGGCGATGCCCTGTGAGACGAGCCAGGCGGCGCCGTCATCCTTGTCGTCCTGCATCTTCTGGCCCCACTCGGCGTCACCTGCCAGCCAGAGCTTGCGGCCAAGGCCGGCGCTGCCGCGGTACTGAGGGCGCAACACGGCGTAGCCGCGCGAAGTGAAGAACGGCACCCAGCCGGATTCATCCCAGCCGGTGTAGTCGCGTGCCCACGGCCCGCCGTGCGGATGAACGAGTGCCGGCAGCGGGCCGTCGCCCTGCTTCCAGCCCGGCGGGAGATCCAGAATCGCTGGAATCTGCAGCCCATCGCGTGCGGTGTAGGTCACCCAGCGTTGTTCACCGATCTGCTTGCTGTCCACCCAGGGGCGCTCATTGCCGAGTGGCACGACATCCTTGCGATCGGCCAGGATGAAGTAGCTCTTCGGGTTGCGGTTGCTTTCCGTGGTGAACAGGACGCGCGAAAGGTCGTCGTTGTAGCCGGTGATGTAGATGCTCAGGCCGGGATAGGCTTTCTGCAGGCCCTCCTGCAGGGCCTTCATCTGCGGATCCACGTACACGGCCTGTCGCTGCGGACCGTCGATATAGAAGCCGAGGACCTGGTTGAAGTTGCTCTTGCGCGTGCCCAGGATCAGTGAACTGATCGAGAAGGAGGGATGGGCGGCCAGAGGCTCCTTGTCGAACTCCTTTTTGGCAGGATCGTACAGTCGCGCCTGCACCAGATCCGAGAACTGGTCGGTCAGCACGTACAGCTTGCCGCTGTCATCGTCTATGCCGACGACTTCCACCGTATAGCGTTCGCTCAGTCGGGTGGTCAGGGGGGCGTGCACTTCGAACTGGCCGGCGCTGTTCTTGATCAGAATGCGTTGTTCGAAATCGTCGGAGCCGGCGGATTCGACCTGGGTCTGGGTAAGGACTTCACCTGTGCGGGGATGGAACAGGCCGGGTGACGTGCGGGAGCTGCCCTTGAACAGCAGTTCGGTCTGGCCCGTGCGCAGGTTGAAGCGGTAGTAGTTGGCCTGCAGCGTGGCCTCATTGAGCTGGCTGATGATGACCCTGTCTGCATCCAGCGGCAGCCCATGGACGAGCGAGGCGGTACCCGCAAGTTCGAGGCAGCGAAGGGTCTCGGGGCTGACCCCGAGCGTGCGGGTGTTGTTGGCGAAAGCCTCGTCGAACTTGGTCTGGGTGGCGTCGGTGAGGTAGGCCTTGGTCAGGAAGGTCTTGGTGGCTCCCGTACTGTTGCCTTCACCGCAGCCGCCGAGTTTGCCTGTCCATTCCTGGCGCCCGATGACGAGGTTGCGTCCCGCCTTCAGTGCGCTCGCCGCGATGAACTTCATCCGGTCACCGGATGGCGTGATGGCGACCGGGCCGGCGCCGAGGTTATCCAGGTTCCAGTTGGCCAGGGCGGTATCGCTGTTGTCGCTGCCGGGCGCGGCGACGATCGCGACCAGCTGCTTGCCGTCGGCGCTCATGGTGACCGACTGGATGGTGGGGATCTTGGCGAAATCCTCGGCTGGCAGAGGGCTTGCGAGGGCAGGGGCAATGCACAGCGCCGCCAGTGCGGCGGCGCCAAGGCGGGCGGGGGACAAGCGCAGTTCCATGGTCGGCAGGGTCCTTGTGGCGGGCACATCAATATGACCTGAAGATGAACGAAGACGTGAATCCAGTCAACTTGGCGTGAATGCCCGGGCGCGCGTCACGCCCTGGAGGGACGGCCAGCAAAAAAAGACCCCGCCGGGGCGGGGTCTTTGGTGCGGCAAGGGCCTGGATCAGTGATCGCCAAACTCGTACTTGGCCTGCACATAGATGGCACGCCCGTAGGCGTTGTACAGGTAATTGTTGTACGGCTGGCCGCTGGTGCCGGCGAAGCTGAAGCGCTGGTTGTCCGGCATCTTGTTGAACACGTTGTTGACCATCAGCGACAGGGTCAGGTTGTCCAACGCACGGTAGTTCACGCTCAGGTTGTAAGTGGTGTAGGAGCCCCACTTGCCTGCCTTGTAGCCGGAGCTGTGGACGTAGTCGTAGCCATTGCCCACGTACGCCATGTAGTTCGGCGTCTTGCCAATGTAGTTGGCGTACAGGGTGGTGGTCCACTTGTCCTTGGCCCAGCCGACCGAACCATCGGCGCGCACCTTGGCGTACGAGTCGTACACCCACATCGCGTACGGGTCACGCAGCAGGTCCAGGAACTCATCGCCCGGCTGCGGCTGCAGTTCGCGCTTGAGCATGTCGGTGTAGTTGCCCGAGAACTGAAGCGAACCGAAGCGGCCCATGTCGTGCACGTACTTGAAGCTGGCGGTCAGCGCTTCCAGGTTCTGGCGGGCGACGTTCATCTTCGGGGTATAGATCTCGTCCAGCACGCCGGACGCATCGCGGGTGATCCAGTCGTTGACGTTCTGGCAGCTGGCCGAGGTGTTGTTGGCCTGGCCGCCACGGCAGTAGTACTCAGCCAGCAGCAGCTGGTCGGAGCTGAGCGTATCGACCTCGTTCTTGATCTTCCAGTTGTAGTAGTCCACCGACAGCGACAGGTTGTTGATCGGTGCCCACACAACACCTGCATTCCAGACGTCGGCGGTGATCGGTTCCAGGTCCGGATTGCCGGCGCGGGTGCCGAACACCGAGACGCTGTCATACGGGCAACCGGTGGTGTTGGCCGGGTCGTAGCCCAACTGGCCGCAGCGGTAGTAGTCGGTGGAGCCGTTGGCGTAGTAGCCGCTACGGCCCTGGAACGCGTCGGACAGCGTTGGAGCGCGGAACGCCGTACCGTACTTGCCGCGGAACAGCAGGCTTTCGATCGGACGGAACTCGACGCCGATGCTGTAGGTGGACTTGTCGACGGTATTGCTGCCGATCTTGAAGGCGTCGTAGCGACCGGAACCGGTCACCGTCAGCATGTCATGCAGGGGCAGGCGCAGTTCGCCGGTCACCGCATAGTTGCTGCGGTGGCCAGCACCGGAGACCGCCGTGGTGCCCCAGACGCTGCCATCCATCAGGCCCGGATCGGGGCTGTAGTCCCAGCCTTCGCTTCCACCTTCAACGACCACGGCCAGGCCGGCGTCGCCGCCGGGCAGCTTGAACAGTGAACCATTGGTGACCTGTGCACGGGCCAGGTTCTGCCAGGTGCGGCTCTGGCTGTAGCTGTAGCCGGTGAAGGTCTGGAAGTCACCGGCCGGCAGCGGCGCGTAGAACGCTTCCCAGTTCGGGCTGTAGATGTCGTAGCCGGTGCTGGTGGTTCCCAGCACCGGGCCGAGCACGCGCTGTTCGAAGTAATCGTTGATCGGGTCATTCCAGCGCACGAAGTTGCGCTCGGTCAGCTTGTACTCGCCGCGGGTGAAGCTGAGGCTGTAGTCCCAGTTGCCGGCCGTGCCGCGGCCGCCCAGCGTCACCTGATAGGCCTTGTTGCGGTCGGTGTTCATGATGTCGCGGTAGCCGGCGCCGCCGATGTCTTCCGGGGCGAACACGCGCTGCAGGTTCATGTACTGGCCGCTGGCCTGGTCGTAGAAGCGGCCCCAACCGGAAGAGGTGCCCCACCAGGTGTAGCCGGAACCCGTCGCGTACTTGACCTCTTCCAGGCTGTACAGCGCATCGCCGAACAGCTGAAAATTGTCATTCACGTCGAAGGTGGCAGAGCTGTAGATCTGCGCGCTTTCCTTGCCGTTCTTGATGGTCTTGTAGCCGGTGCCATAGGTCGAGCCGCATGCCTGGCCGGTGGGCCGGGTGCCGAGCACGGTGGTGCCATCGAACTGCCCGGCGACGTTGGCGCACAGGTTCGGATCCATCATGGCGTAGGCGTTGTTGGCCGCCGGCAGCAGCACCAGGAAATCGTTGGAGACGTACTGCGGGCTGTAGCCGTCGGGATTGTTGACCTTGGTCAGATCGCGTTGGTAGCCCCAGATCGGGCTGGTCTTTTCGTACTGCACGTTGACCAGCGCGTGGAAGCGGTCATCGACACCATTGAAGCCGCGGGCGCCGCTGAAGCGGAAGCTGTTGCCGCCGCCTTCGCTGTAGGCGCCGCCACGGACGTTGAGGACGCCACCATCCATGCGTTCCTTGAGGATGATGTTGACCACGCCAGCGATCGCATCGGAGCCATACAGTGAGGACTGGCCGCCCGGCAGGATCTCGATGCGCTCGACGATGTCGATCGGAATGCCGCTGATGTTGTTGAACGTATCGCCGCCGTTGTACAGCGCCGGATATGAAAGCATCGGGCGGCCGTTGATGAGGTACTTGGTGTAGCCCGGGCTGAGGCCGAACATGCCGGCGGCTTCGGCGCCCTGGGTGAACGAGGCCGAGGTCTGGCCACCCTGCAGGCCGCCAGTGGACAGCGAGGACTGCTGCAGGACATCGGCAACGCTGGTGAAGCCGCGGGTCTGGATGTCCTCTGCGGTCACGGTCAGGACCGGCGTGTGGTTCTCGATCTCGGTCTGCGGAATCAGCGAACCGGTGACCGTCACGCGGTCAAGCTGGGTCGGTGCATTGCCGCTTTGCGCCAGGGCCGTGCCGGAGGCGAGCAGTGTGCCGAGCAGGGCGAGCGTCAGTGGGTGGCGCGAGAGTGTGGAACGATGGCGAGACATGGAAAATCCCCGTAGTTAGCGATGTCTTGGCTACCGGCTTCCGTGTCGGCTTAACGATCTGTTCAGTTGCATTCCATTCAGCCGGACCGTAACACGCACTTAACGCAGGGAACACACGATCGTCATTTCGTCAATCGGGCTTTTGCCTGAAAAATGGCGATATATCAATGACTAACGCCAATTGTTTTGGCGTGTTTCAAAAGATGGCGATATGAAGGGCATTCTTTCGTAGTGCATTTGCTGCTTCTGCATCAATGCTTTACCGAAGGCTTCCTGGAACCAAAAAAAAGGCCCCGCCGAAGCGGGGCCTGGTCCAGACACGAAATCCGGAAAACGACGGGATCAGAAGTTGTACTTGACCTGGGCCGAGATCTGGCGGCCGTAGACGCTGTAGAAGCCGTCATTGAACGGGGTCGATTCGTTGCCCGGGTAGTTGTAGCGCTGGCCTTCCGGCAGCTTGTTGAACACGTTGTTGACCATCAGCGACAGGACCAGATCTTCCTGTGCCTGGTAGTTCATGCTCAGGTTGTACGTGGTGTACGAACCCCACTTGCCGGCCTTGGCGCCGGAGGAGTGGACGTAGCCGTAGCTGCGGCCGGTGTAGGCCAGGTAGTTCGGGGTGCTGCCGACGTAGTTGGCGTACACGGTGGTGGTGAACTTGGCGATGTTCCAGGCCACCGACAGATCGCCGCGGACCTTGGCGAAGTTGTCGTAGTACCACATGTTGTACGGATCGCTCAGCAGATCCAGCTTGGCGGCACCCGGCATCGGCTGCACTTCACGCTTCAGCATGTTGGTGTAGTTGCCGGAGAACATCAGCGAGCCGAAGCGGCCGATATCCTGCTGGTACTTGGCCGCCACGGTCACCGCTTCCAGGTTCTGGCTGGCAACGTTGAGCTTCGGCGTGTACACGCGGGTCAGGTTGCCACCGGCATCGCGGGACACCCAGTTGGTCACGTCACCGCAGCTGGCCGAGGTGTTGTTCGGCAGGCCGTTGTGGCACTGGTACTCGGCCAGCAGCAGCTGGTCGCTGCTGAGGGTCTTGACCTCGTTCTTGATCTTCCAGTTGTAGTAGTCGGCCGACAGCGAGAAGTTGCTGACCGGGGCCCATACCACGCCTGCGCTCCAGACGTCGGCGGTGATCGGCTTCAGGTCCGGGTTGCCGGACTTTTCGCTGTACACCGAGGTGTTCTTGTAGAACGAGCAGGCCTCGTCACGCAGGCCGTAGCCCAGCTGGCTGCAGCGGTAGTAGTCGTTCTGGCCGGACGAGTACGAACCGCTCATGCCCTGGAAGGCATCGGACAGGGTCGGCGCGCGGAAGGCGGTACCGTACTTGCCGCGCAGCAGCAGGCTCTCGATCGGACGGAATTCCAGACCGATGCTGTAGGTGGCCTTGTCGACGGTCTTGTCGGCGATCTTGAAGGCGTCATAGCGGCCCGACGCGCTGACGGTCAGCTTGTCGTGCAGCGGCATGCGCAGCTCGCTGGTGACCGCGTAGTTGCTGCGGTGGCCGGCACCGGCGACGGCGGTGGTGCCCCATACGTTGCCCTTGACGAACGCCTGGTCCGGCGAGTAGTCCCAACCTTCGCTGCCACCTTCCAGCACGACGGCCAGGCCGGCGTCACCGCCCGGCAGGCTGAACAGCGAGCCGTTGGTCACCTGCACGCGGCCCAGGTTCTGCCAGGTCTTGCTGCGATGGGTACCGTAGCCGGTGAAGCTGGCGAACTGGTCCGGAGTGATCGGCGAGTAGAAGGCCGCGTAGTCCGGGTTGTAGATGCCGAAGCCGCCAGCCGAGGTGCCCAGGCGCGGGCCCAGCACGGTCTGGCCGAAGAAATCTTCGATCTTGTCCTTCCAGCGCACGAAGCGGTTCTGGTCCAGGCGGTACTCACCACGGGTGAAGCTGGCGCTGTAGTCCCAGTCGCCGGCCATGCCCTTGCCGCCCAGGGTGACCTGGTAGGCACGGCTTTCGTCGGAGTTCATGATGTTGTTGTAGTGGCCCGGGCCGATTTCTTCCGGCGCGAAGGCGCGCTGCAGGTTCACGACCTTGCCCAGGCCCTGGTCGTAGAAGCCGCCCATGACCGACTTGGTGCCCCACCACAGGGCGCTGGAGCCGGAGGTGAACTCGGTCTTTTCCTTGCTGTACAGCACATCGGCGAACAGCTGGAAGTTGTCGTTCACGTCGAAGGTCATCGACGAGTAGAACTGGCCGCTGTTCTTGCCGTTCTTCAGGGTCTTGTAGCCGGCGCTGTACACCGAACCGCAGGACTCGCCCGACTGGCGCTGGCCGACCACGGTGGTGCCGTCATACAGCCCAGCGACGTTCGCGCAACGGCTCGGGTCCATCATCAGCAGCTTGTTGTCAGCGTTGGTGATGACGGCGAAGTCGTTCGACGGAACCTGGGCGGTGTAGCCGACCGGGTTGTTCTGGCGGGTGATGTCGCGCTGGTAGCCCCAGATCGGGCTGCCGTTCTCGATCTGCACGTTGAACAGTGCATGGAAGCGGTCGTCGAAGGCGTTGATGCCCTTGGCGGCGCTGAAGCGGATGTTGCTGCCACCGCCTTCGGTGTAGGTGCCGCCACGGAGGGTCATGGTGCCGCCGTCCATGCGCTCCTTCAGGATGATGTTGACCACACCGGCGATTGCGTCCGAGCCGTACAGCGAGGACTGGCCGCCCGGCAGCACTTCGATGCGCTCGACGATGTCGATCGGAATGCCGCTGATGTTGTTGAAGGTTTCGCTGCCGTTGTACAGCGCCGGATACGAGAGCATCGGGCGGCCGTTGATCAGGTACTTGGTGTAGCCCGGGTTCAGGCCGAACATGCCGGCAGCTTCGGCGCCCTGGGTGAACGAACCCGAGGTCTGGCCACCCTGCAGGCCGCCGGTGGTCAGCGACGACTGCTGCAGCACTTCAGCAACACTGCTGAAGCCGCGGGTCTGGATGTCTTGGGCGGTGATGGACATCACCGGGGTCTGGGTTTCAACCTGGGTCTGCGGGATCAGCGAACCGGTGACGGTGATCTTGTCCAGGTTGGTCGCCTTGTCCTGGGCCATTGCCGGGGCGGCGGCCATCAGAGCGGAAATCAGGGCGACGGCGAGCGTGTTGCGACGTGCGGTGTTGCTTACGTAGTTCATGTAGTTCCATTGGAGAGCAAAAACAAAAACGGCACTGCGCATGCGCCATCGCGCGGGCTGGAAATGCCAGCTCCGCAGCCCAAAACAGTGCGGGTCGAACGTAACATGAACTTAACAATCTGTGCACGAATCTGTAGCAATCCTGAATTTCAGTCAGGTTACGTCCAGCTTGTATGATGCTCGGTTATTCCCCCTGACCCCGCCGGTGCTCGTTGTGAACAGTTCTCCCCGCCGTCCCCATGCAAGCCAGGTCCAGAAGGGACTTACGCCGCATGCCCGCATCCGCAACGTGATCGCGGTTGGTTCGGGCAAGGGCGGCGTCGGCAAGTCGACCACTGCGGTCAATCTGGCCGTGGCCCTGCAACAGCTCGGCGCACGCGTGGGCGTGCTTGATGCGGACATCTACGGGCCGAGCGTGCCGGCAATGCTGGGCCTGTCCGGTCGCCCGGAAAGCCCGGACAACAAGAGCATCGAGCCGCTGCGTGCGTTCGGCGTGGACACCATGTCGATCGGCTACCTGATCGAAGAGGACACGCCGATGATCTGGCGTGGCCCGATGGCCACCTCGGCGATGACGCAGCTGTTCAACGATACCCTGTGGGACGACCTGGATTTCCTGCTGATCGACCTGCCGCCGGGCACCGGTGACATCCAGCTGACCCTGACCCAGAAGATCCCGCTGGCCGGCGCGGTGATCGTCACCACCCCGCAGGACATCGCCACGCTGGATGCGAAGAAGGCGCTGAAGATGTTCGAGAAGGTCGAGGTGCCGGTGCTCGGCATCGTCGAGAACATGGCGGTGCATACCTGCAGCAGCTGCGGGCATGTCGAGCACCTGTTCGGCGAGGGCGGCGGCGAGCGCATGGCCGCGCAGTACGGCGTGCCGTTGCTGGGTTCGTTGCCGCTGCAGATCGGCATCCGCGAGCAGGGCGATTCCGGTACCCCGATCACCGTGGCCCAGCCGGATTCGGTCCCGGCCCAGGCCTACCGCCATGCCGCCCAGCGCCTGATCGAGGAGGTTGGCAAGCGTCCGCGTGCCTCGATCCCGATCCTGTCGTCGCTGCTGTAAGTGCCAGGGCAGGGGCCGCCGGCGACGCCCGGCCCCCTGCTAGAATCCTCGCGCCCCCTCGTACCCCAGGACAAAGCATGAGCATCAAGAGTGACCGTTGGATCCGCCGCATGTCCGAGCAGCACGGCATGATCGAGCCGTTCGAGGCCGGGCAGGTCAAGCAGGCCAACGGCGAGCGCATCGTCAGCTATGGCACCTCCAGCTACGGCTACGACGTGCGCTGCTCGCGCGAATTCAAGGTGTTCACCAACATCAACTCGACCATCGTCGATCCCAAGCACTTCGATCCGGGCAGCTTCGTGGATATCGTCGGCGATGAATGCATCATCCCGCCCAACAGCTTCGCGTTGGCGCGCACCGTGGAGTACTTCCGCATCCCGCGCGACACCCTGGTGGTGTGCCTGGGCAAGAGCACCTACGCGCGCTGCGGCATCATCGTCAACGTGACCCCGCTGGAGCCGGAGTGGGAAGGCCACGTCACCCTGGAATTCAGCAACACCACGCCGCTGCCGGCACGCATCTACGCCAATGAAGGCGTGGCGCAGATGCTGTTCTTCCAGGCGGCCGCCGATGACATCTGCGAGACGTCGTACCGCGATCGTGGTGGCAAGTACCAGGGCCAGACCGGCGTGACCCTGCCGCGGACCTGAGCGGCGCGCCATCGCATGACGAAAACGCCGGGCATGCCCGGCGTTTTCATGGGTGCGGCCACACGCTGCGATCGCCGGGCATGGCCCGGCGCCAGCTTATTTCCCGCGACCGAACAGCATCGCGATGCCCACGCCCACCAGTGCCACCGGCCACCAGGTCAACAGCAGCTTGGACAGGTTCAGGTGCGTCCAGCCGAGGTTGCTGGCGAGCATGAACAGGCCGATCAGGATCAGCAGGACGGCGGCAACGAGGTTGAATCGCATCGGGTCGGCAAACGCTCAGGACTGGGCTGGATATCCTAGCCGTTCCTTCCAGTAGGCGACATGCTGGTCCAGCGCACCCGGCTCGTAGCGGTGCGCGGGGCCACTGCCCCAGACCGGGCCCGGCCACGCGGGGTCGCCGTCATGGCGGCCGATCACATGGAAGTGCAGCTGGCGCACGATGTTGCCCAGCGCCCCGATGTTGATCTTTTCCACCCCGTCGGCGCCCTTCAGGGCCTTGCAGGCGCGGTTGAGCTCGGTGCGCAGCTTGTCCTGCTGCTCGCCGTCCAGCTCGATCCACTCGGTCACCCCGGCCAGGCGCGGTACCAGCACCAGCCAGGGGAATCGTTCGTCGTTCATCAGCCGCACTTGCGACAACGGTCCTTCCGCCACCAGCACGCTATCGGTGGCCAGGCGTGAATCGAGTTCGAATTCGCTCATCCAAGATGCTCCGAGAAGAAGTCCAGGGTGCGTTGCAGCGCCAGGGTGGCGCTGTCTGGATCATACGCATGTCCGACCTCCCGGTTGAAGGCGTGGTCGGCCGGATAGACGAAGGTGGCCATCTGCGGCAGCTTCTCGCGATGGGCCTGCACGGCGTCCGGCGGAATGCTCTTGTCCTGGGCACCGAAGTGGAAGATCACCGGGGCCTTGGGTGTCTCATCCAGGAACTGGACGTTGCGCGCACCGTAGTAGCTGACCGAGGGCAGGCCCAGGCGCAGGGCCGACAGCATCGCCACCGTGCCGCCCCAGCAGTAGCCCACCGTGCCGACCTTGCCGTAGGGGGCCAGCCGGGTCGCTGCGGCACGGACCACCTCCAGCGCCTTCTCCATGCCCAGTGCAGTCACCCGTTCCAGGCCCTGCTTCACGCCGTCGGCGTCATAGGGCAGGGCATCCGGATCGGCTTCTGTGCCGTCGATCAGGTCGAAAAAGGACGGCGCCAGCACCGCATAGCCTTCGGCCGCGAAGCGCTCGGCCACGCCGCGGATGTGGGGGTTGGCGCCGAAAATTTCCTGCACCACCACCAGCCCGCCACGCGGGGTGCCCTCCGGCAGGGCGTGCCAGGCCCGTACCGGGCCGTGATGCGTATCCAGGGTGATCCACTCGGCCATCGTTTCCATCTCGTTGCGGGGAACAGAACGGCATTGTCGGCGCTGCGTGGGTTAGCGCGGTGTCAGCGGCTGTGCGTGATCGGGCGGCTGGCCATTCAGAGCGCGGCCGCCAACCCCGGTATACTGGCGCCCTTTCAGGCCCCGGCCCCCAGGAACCCCTGCCACGACGGCAGGGGCCCAGGCCCCCAGAGTCCCGCGATTCCATGTCCCAGCTGAACCCCAAAGTCGGCTTCGTCAGCCTTGGCTGCCCGAAGGCCCTTGTCGATTCCGAACGCATCCTTACCCAGCTCCGCTCGGAAGGCTACGACATCGTGCCGTCCTACGATTCGGCCGACGTGGTGGTGGTCAACACCTGCGGCTTCATCGATTCGGCGGTGACCGAGTCGCTGGACGCGATCGGTGAGGCGATGAACCAGAACGGCAAGGTCATCGTCACCGGCTGCCTGGGCAAGCGCCCGGAGCAGATCCGCGAGGCGTACCCCAACGTGCTGGCGGTGTCCGGCCCGCAGGACTACCAGAGCGTGATGGAAGCGGTGCACGAAGCGCTGCCGCCCAAGCACGATCCGTTCGTGGACCTGGTGCCCGACTACGGTATCAAGCTGACCCCGCGTCACTATGCCTACCTGAAGATTTCCGAGGGCTGCAACCACAAGTGCAGCTTCTGCATCATTCCGTCGATGCGCGGCAAGCTGGTCTCGCGCCCGGTCGATGAGGTGCTGCGCGAGGCCGAACGCCTGGTGCGTGGCGGCGTGCGCGAATTGCTGGTGGTGTCGCAGGACACCTCGGCCTACGGCGTGGACGTGAAATACGCCGAGAAGATGTGGCGCAACAAGGCCTACCAGACCCGCCTGAAGGCGCTGTGCGAAGGCCTGTCCGAGCTGGATGCGTGGGTGCGCATGCACTACGTCTACCCGTACCCGCACGTGGACGAGGTGGTGCCGCTGATGGCCGAAAACCGCATCCTGCCGTACCTGGACATCCCGTTCCAGCATGCCAGCCCGCGCATCCTGCGCCTGATGAAGCGCCCCGGCGCGGTCGAGAAGACCCTGGAGCGCGTGCAGAACTGGCGCCGTATCGCGCCGGACATCACCGTGCGTTCGACCTTCATCGTCGGCTTCCCCGGCGAGACCGAGGCCGAATTTGAAGAGCTGCTGTCGTTCCTCGACGAAGCGCAGCTGGACCGCGTCGGCGCGTTCGCCTATTCGCCGGTCGAGGGTGCCACGGCCAACGACCTGCCCGATGCGGTTCCGGAGGAAGTGAAGCAGGAGCGCCTGGCCCGTTTCATGGAAAAGCAGGCGCAGATTTCCGCTGCGCGCCTGGAGGCCAAGATCGGCACCGTGCAGCAGTGCCTGGTCGACGCCATCGAAGGCGATATCGCGGTGGCCCGTTCCAAGGCCGATGCCCCGGAGATCGATGGCCTGGTGCACATCCAGAATGCCGACCAGGTGCCGTTGCGCGTGGGTGAGTTCGTCGACGTGGACATCACCGAGAGCGACGAGCACGACCTGTACGGTGACGCGCTGCCGGCCGCCACCCGCCCGGCATTCGATCTCAAGATGCTGTGACCGCGGCGACGACCGCCGCCGGTGACGGGGGCGGCCTCCGCCGCTTCGTACCGCCGCCGCGTGCGGCGGTCGATCCACAGGTGTTCGGGCACCCGGTGTTTGCCGGATTGCGCGACGTTCGTGATCTGTTGGAAGGCCCGGAGTGGCCGTCCATTGCAGCGCTCGAGGCACGCCTCGCGCTGCCCGGCAAGCAGCTGGTCGAGCAGGATGCCAGGCTGCTGGCCGACGGCCTGCACTACGAAGCCCGCATCGCACAGGGCCGCATCGCCACCCGCGCCGACAACTGGCATGACCTGTTCAACGCACTGGTGTGGGCCCACTACCCGCAGCTCAAGCAGGCGCTCAATGCGCAGCAGTGCCGGCATATCGAGGCGATGCCGCCGGGTCAGCGCAACCGCGCGCAGGCGGCACTGACCCAGTTCGACGAAACCGGCGTGATCGTGCGTGTGCGCGATCACACGCTGCTGGCTGCCTGGGATGTGCACGACTGGTGTGCGCTGTTCGAATCGAGACACTGGCTGAGCGGCGACATCGCCATCGCTGCGGTATTCGGGCACGCGCTGATGGAGCAGGCGCTGCTGCCGGGCCGCCGGCTGGTGGGCAAGTGCGTGGTGGTGCACGGCAGAGCCGATGTCACCTGCGTTGACGCAGTGACCGCGGCCATCGCCGAAGGCAGGGCAGTGACCGATCCCCTGCAGTTGCGTCCGCTGCCGTTGGCTGGAGTTCCGGGCTGGCACGAGAGACGGGACGCCGACTTCTATGCAGATGCCGAGTACTTCCGCCCGTTGCGTGCCGGCCGCCAGTATCCGCCGCCGTTGCACGGGGCTATGTAGAGTCGACTGTCAGTCGACTGCTCTTCGTTCCGAGGCCGTGAACGCCTGACAGATGGCTTCGGCGAGTCATCAACCGCGATTGAGGATCGCGGTGCGTTTGCCGTCCGGCTGCGGAGGTTTGTGCCGCGCTTCGCGCGGTAGTCGACTGACAGTCGACTCTACAACGGCTCGTATTCCACCCCGATTACCGCAAAGGTGAACTGGCCGCCGGGCAGCTCCACCGAGAATTCATCATCCAGCCGCTTCTTCAGCAGTGCACGTGCCAGCGGCGAATCGATGCTGATCCAACCCAGGCCGGCGTCGGTCTCATCCGGGCCGACAATGCGATAGCGGCTGGTGTCGCCACTGTCCACGTTCTCCAGTTCCACCCACGCACCAAAGAACACCGCCTGCGGATCGGTCGGCGTGGTGTCGACCACGCGCAGCGATTCCAGCCGCTTGGTCAGGTAGCGCACGCGGCGGTCGATTTCACCCAGCTGCTTCTTGCGGTAGGTGTACTCGGCATTCTCGGAGCGGTCACCTTCCGCTGCAGCAGCGGCCAGCGCCTTCACCACCTCGGGGCGGCGCACACGCCACAGCTCAGCCAGTTCGGCCTTCAACCGGGCGTGGCCGGAGGCGGTGATCAGGGCGGTACTCTTTTCTGCAGGGGGACGCCAACGCGACATGTGGTGCAACTTCTTTTCAGGGGAACGATGGGGCCAGGTCCTTTCCACAGGAAAGGCCTCCGACCCCGGGAGGGCAGGTCAGCGCTTGCCGCCGAAGATGCCACCCAGCAGGCCGCGAACGATCTGGTTGCCCAGCTTGGTGCCGACGGTACGCGTGGTCTGCTTGGCCATGGTCTCGATCATGCCCTGGCGGCGCTTGGTGCCGAAGATCGCATCCTTGATCGCCTGGCCGAAACCGCCTTCCTGCGCTTCGTCCTGCTCGCGGCTGCGGGCGGCGGGAGCCTGCGCCTGCTCGACGGTTTTCTGCGCACGCTGGGCCAGCAGCTCGGCGGCCGATTCGCGATTGATCGCGGTGTCGTAGCGGCTGCCGACCGGGCTGCCGGCACGCACCTGGGCGCGCTCGGCCTCGGTGATCGGCCCCATCCGGCAGCGCGGCGGTGCGATCATCGTCTGCTGCACCGGCATCGGCACGCCCTTGTCCTGCAGCGTGGAGACCAGTGCTTCGCCGGTGCCGAGCTGACTGAGCACCTTGGCCACGTCCAGCTTCGGATTCGGCACGAAGGTCTCGGCAGCGGTCTTCACCGCCTTCTGGTCGCGCGGTGTGAACGCACGCAGTGCGTGCTGCACGCGGTTGCCGAGCTGGCCGAGGATGTTGCCCGGTACGTCGTCCGGGAACTGCGAGCAGAAATACACGCCCACGCCCTTGGAGCGGATCAGGCGCACCACCTGCTCGATGCGCTGCACCAGCGAGGCCGGTGCGTCGTCGAACAGCAGGTGGGCCTCGTCGAAGATGAAGACCAGCTTCGGCTTGTCCAGGTCGCCCACCTCCGGCAGCTGCTCGAACAGCTCCGACAGCAGCCACAGCAGGAAGGTGGAATACAACTTGGGCTTGAGCACCAGCTGGTCGGCGGCGAGGATGCCGATCACGCCGCGGCCGTCGTGATTGACCCGCATGATGTCGGCCAGTTCCAAGGCCGGTTCGCCGAAGAAGTTCTCGCCGCCATCCTGTGCCAGGCGCAGCACCGAACGCTGGATGGCAGCGATGGACTGCGCGCTGACCAGGCCGTACTCGGTGGAGATGTCCTTGCGTTCTTCGGCAACCAGGCCGAGCAGGGCGCGCAGGTCATCCATGTCCAGCAGCAGCAGGCCGCGATCGTCGGCCAGCTTGAATACGATATCGAGCACCCCGGCCTGGGTGTCGTTCAACTCGAGGATGCGTGCCAGCAGGGTCGGGCCCATTTCGCTGACCGTAGTGCGCACCGGGTGGCCGAGCTTGCCGTACAGGTCCCAGAAAATGGTCGGGCTGGCGGCCGGCGCGTAGTCGGCCACGCCGATCTCGGCGGCGCGCTTGAGCAGGTTCTCGGCACCGGTGCCGGGCACGGCCAGGCCGGACACATCGCCCTTCACATCGGCCAGGAACACCGGCACGCCCAGCCGCGTGAAGCCCTCGGCCAGGGTCATCAAGGTCACGGTCTTGCCGGTACCGGTGGCGCCGGCCACCAGGCCGTGGCGGTTGCCGAGTTTCGGCAGCAGGGTGACGGCAATATCGTCGGTGATGCCTTTGCCGAGCAGAATCGGATCCATGGTCCAGCCCTTGTGGTGAATAGCCCAATGTTAACCGCCGGCGGTGACGGGCCGAAGGTCGGCTTGCCCGGACCTTGGCGGCGCCGCTACTCTGCCTGCCTGTTTCGCACACAGTGCCATCAATGCCCGTTCCTGTCCTGATTTCCCGCGGTTGGCCGCTGCTGGCCCTGGCCGGCCTGGTTTCCCTGGCGCCCGACGCCCATGCGCAGCGGGTTTCGGCCCGGGACAAGGTGAAGGTGGATGCGCTGCAGCAGCGCATGACCGCCGCCGAGAAGCGCTACAGCGATGCGCTGCTGCTGGTCGCCAATGCCGACCCCAAGGGCAGCAACGAGGCGGACGCCGCGCTGGAGGACATGGAAGATGTCCTCAACGACTGCGTGAAGCAGAAGGGCTGCCAGATGGGCACCCTGCTGGCCAGCTACAAGCGCCTGCTCAAGCATGATGCTGATGCCGCTGCCAGCGATGACGTGGCCGATGAAGGTGGTGACCGCCTGGAAGCCGACCCCGACCATATCGGCCCGCTTACCGCCGACGTGCCGGAGGCCGCGCGCGCTGCAGCGCTGCTCAACGACAAGCGACATGCCTTCGACACCATGGTCGAATACAACCCGGCGGTGCAGGCCGGCATCCGCCGCTGGCTGACCGACATGCGCCCGGCGCTGCTGACCAGCTACGAGAACTACCAGAACCTGCGCGCGGTGATGTGGCCGGAGTGGGAAAAGCGTGGTCTGCCGGAGGCGCTGCTGTTCGGCATCATGGCCAAGGAGTCCAACGGCCGTGTGCATGCCTCCTCGCGTGCCGGCGCCGCCGGGCTGATGCAGTTCATGCCGGCCACCGGCCGCCGCTTCGGCCTGGGCCCGGACGGCACCGGCTTCGACACGCGCTTTGACGCACGCAGCGCCGCCGAAGCCAGCGCCAGTTACCTCAACGAGCGCCTGCGCGAACTGAACAACAACGTGGAAATGTCGGTGGCCGCCTACAACGGTGGCGAAGGCCGCGCCGCGCGCGTGTTCAAGCAGAGCGGTGGCCAGAGTTTCTGGACCGACAGCGTCTACAACCAGTTCCCCGGTGAAACCAAGGATTACGTGCCGATGGTGATCGCCGCGGCCTGGATCTTCCTGCACCCGCAGCAGTACGGTGTGGAGCTGCCGAAGATCAGTGCGCAGCCGGCCACGCTGCGCCTGGCCAAGTCCACCACCATCTACGAACTGACCATCTGCCTGGGCAGCCACGGCACCCGTGATGGCTACATGCGCGCGCTGCGCAATCTCAATCCGCGCTATGAGGCCGATGGCTGGATTCCGGCCGGCACGCTGATCAACGCCACCACCCGCATTGCCGGCCTGTACCAGCGCAACTGCGTCAGTGGCCCGCGTGCCGACCTGGCCCGCACCCTGATCACCGCCGATCTGAACGCGGCGATCAAGCGCCCGACCGCCGCCAGCTACACCGGCAGCGTGGCCGTGGGCGGCGTGGTGCCGGTGGCCGACGCCGCGGCCTCCACCAGCGTGCCGACCACACCGGTCGCTCCGGTGGCCACGCCGCGCCCGGCGGCGCGCCCGAAGCCGGTGCGCAGCCACAAGGTGGGCCGGGGTGAAACCCTGGGCGCCATCGCGGCCAAGTTCCAGTGCGACGTGCCGACCCTGGCCCGTGCCAATGGCCTGAAGGCCCCGGCCTACAGCCTGCGCCACGGCCAGACGCTGAAGCTGCAGGGCTGCGACAAGTAATCCCCCCGACCCTGGAATCCGCATGGACCTCGAAGACACCCGCAACCTGTTCGCCAACCTCCGCGAAAACACCGACTGGGACATCACCGGCCCGTTGCTGTGGGGGTACTTCTTCGTGCACTCCACTGCCGAGCCGTTGCAGGCACTGGCGCAGCACCTGCAGGCGCAGGGTTACACCTTCGTGGAATTGTTCGAGCAGGATCCGGAAGAGGGCGACACGCCGTTCCACGTGCTGCATGTGGAGCGCGTGGAGATCCACGACGAAGCCTCGCTTGACCGCCGCAACCAGGAATTCGCAGCGCTGGCCGCGGAGAAGGGCGTGGAAGACTACGACGGCATGGACGTCGGCCCGGCCCCGGCCCTGCAGTAACGCGCGTACCGGTAGTGGCGGGCGCGGGGCGGCGCGGGGGGGGGGGGGGGGGGGGGGGCGGGGGGGGCCCGCCGCCGGCCCGAACGCACGCGCAGGGCGCCCG
>NZ_JAWIRR010000010.1:85814-102417 GCF_036320065.1 Stenotrophomonas sp. SMYL8 | reverse complement strand
CCGCCCGGGCCCGCCGCCGGGCGCGCGGCGCGCCGCGGCGGTCCCCACCCCCGCCCCCCCCCCCCCCCCCCCGCCACTACCGAAGCCTCAGCGCAGCTTCGCCAGCGCCTGGCCCAGCTGCACCGGGCTTTCGGCGCCCAGCTGCGGGGCGAACTCGGCTACGCCCGGCGGCAGCAGCACGATCACGGTCGAGCCGTAGTTGAAGCGCGCCATCTCGGCGAAACGCTCCAGCTGGATGCCCTGGCCGCGGTAGTCCTTGCGGGTGATGCGGTCACCGTAGGCCGGAATTTCTTCGCCGCTCCACACGGTTTCCACGCCGGACACCAGCAGCGCACCGACCATCACGCTGACCATCGGGCCGAAGCTGGTATCGAAATGGCAGACCAGGCGCTCGTTGCGCGCGAACAGGCGCGGCACGCCGTTGACGGCGGCCGGGCCGACGCTGAACAGGCGGCCGGGCACGTGCACGGTTTCGCGCAGGGTGCCGGTCCACGGCATGTGCACGCGATGGTAGTCGCGCGGCGACAGGTACACGGTGGCGTACAGGCCGTCGTTGTACGGCTTGGCATCCTCGTCACTGCCCAGCAGTTCGGCGGCGGTGAACGACTGGCCCTTGGCCTGGAAGATGCGGCCGGCCTCGATCCTGCCGAGCTGGCTGATGCGGCCATCGGCCGGCATCACCAGGCTGCGCGGATCGGCATCGGCCACGCGCGCGCCCGGCTTCAGCGCACGGGTGAAGAACTGGTTGAAGGTGGCATAGCTGCGCGGGTCCGGGTTGGCCGCTTCGTCCAGATTGACGTTGAACTTGCGGGTGACCGTGTCGATCAGCCAGCGCGACACGCGCGGATCGTCCGAGTACGCCAGCGAACGCGCCATCGAGGACAGCAGGCGGTGGGGCAGGGCGTACGTCAGGGCGGTGGTGAGGCTCATGGGGCGGTTTTCTCGGTCAGCTTCTGCAGGTCGCGGGCAATGGCCGGCGCGTTGAACGGGGGGCGTACCAGGCCGGCAAGGCGGCCCTGCGGGTCGAGCACGGCCAGGCTGGCCGAGTGCTCGACGGTGTAATCCTCGGGGTTCTCGTCGAAGTGCTTGCCCGACACCTTCTGGAACACGAAGCCCAGCGAGGTGGCGAAGCGCTCCAGCGAGGGCACATCGGCGGTGGCGGCCAGGGTGTCCTTGTGGAAGCCGTGCACGTACTCGCCGAGGCGGGTGGCGCTGTCACGGTCCGGGTCGACCGAGATGAACAGCACGCGTGGGCGCAGGCTGTCGGGCAGGGCTTCCCACTGGTTCTGCGCGCCGGCCAGCTCGGCCAGGGTGGTCGGGCAGACGTCCGGGCAGAAGGTGAAGCCCAGGAATACCAGGGTCCAGTGGCCCTTCAGTTCGCCCGGGATCAGGCGGGTGCCGTCGGACTGGGCCAGGTTGAAGTCGGGCAGTTCGCGCGGCTGCGGGTACAGCGTGATCGCTTCGGTGGCCGGGGCATTGGCCGGCGGTTTCGGCGCGAACACCTGCTGGGCGGCCAGCAGGCCGAGACCCGCCGCCAGGGCGATCAGCAGGATGATGCCGGCGTTGCGATTGAACATGGGAGCCCCCGCGCGAAGTGGGCTCCATCATACCGGCTGCGGCCCGATCGTTTCTGCCGCAACGGATGCCGCCGCGGGCGCCAGCCCCTATAATCGGGGGCCACTTTGCCCGCAGTACCGCCATGACCGCTGAAACGGCCGCCGAACTCCACACGATCATCGATCTGATCCGCTACGGCACCAGCCGTTTCAACGAAGCCGGGCTGACCTTCGGTCACAGCTACGACAATGCGCTGGACGAGGCCACCCAGCTGGTGCTGCACAGCCTGCACCTGCCGCACGACCTCGGCCCGGCGTACGGCCAGGCGCGTCTGCTGCAGGAAGAGAAGGTGCGTGTGCTGGAACTGTTCCAGCGTCGCATCGACGAACGCATCCCGGCCGCCTACCTGACCGGTGAGGCCTGGTTCGCCGGTCTGAGCTTCAAGAGCGACAAGCGCGCCCTGGTGCCGCGCTCGCCGATCGCTGAACTGATCGAGTGCGGCTTCGAGCCGTGGTTGGCCGGCCGCGATGTCAGCCGTGCGCTGGACCTGTGCACCGGTTCGGGCTGCATCGCCATCGCCATGGGCCACTATTACCCGAACTGGGAAGTGGACGGTGTCGACCTGAGCGACGACGCGCTGTCGCTGGCCGAGGAAAACAAGGAACGCCTGCAGGCGCACAACGTGACCCTGCTCAAGTCGGACCTGTTCAACGGCCTGACCGGTCGCCACTACGACCTGATCGTCACCAACCCCCCGTACGTCACCAACGACGAGACCGATGCCCTGCCGCAGGAATACTCCTACGAGCCGGAGATGGGCCTGCGTGCCGGCGACGACGGCCTGGACCTGGTGCTGAAGATCCTGCGCGATGCGCCGCTGCACCTGAGCGAAGACGGTCTGCTGATCTGTGAAGTGGGCGAATCCGAGCAGCACCTGATCAAGCTGCTGCCGGAAGTCGACTTCGCCTGGATCGAATTCAAGGTCGGCCAGATGGGCATCTTCGCGGTCGAATGCCGCGAGCTGATCGCCCACAGCGCGCGCATCACCGAGCTGGCGGCGCAGCGCCCGTGAGCTCCAATTCGTTCGGCAAGCTGTTCACCGTCACCACGTTCGGCGAGTCGCACGGGCCGGCCATCGGCTGCGTGATCGATGGCTGCCCTCCGGGGCTGGCGCTGGACGCGGCCGAATTCGCCCACGACCTGCAGCGTCGCGCTACCGGCAAGAGCCGGCACACCTCAGCGCGCCGCGAGGCGGACGAGGTCGAGATCCTGTCCGGCGTGTACGAGGGCCTGACCACCGGCACGCCGATCGCGCTGCTGATCCGCAACACCGACCAGCGCAGCAAGGATTACGCCAATATCGGCCAGCAGTTCCGGCCGGGTCATGCCGACTACAGCTACTGGCACAAGTACGGCATCCGCGACCCGCGCGGTGGCGGCCGTTCTTCCGCGCGCGAGACCACCATGCGCGTGGCCGCCGGCGTAGTCGCCAAGAAATGGCTGGCCGAGCGCTTCGGCGTGACCGTGCGCGGCTACCTGTCGCAGCTGGGCGAGATCACCCCGGCCGGTTTCGACTGGTCGGCGGTGGAAGACAATCCCTTCTTCTGGCCGCACGCCGCACAGGTGCCGGAACTGGAGGCGTACATGGATGCGCTGCGCAAGTCCGGTGATTCGGTCGGTGCGCGCGTGGACGTGGTGGCCGACAACGTGCCGCCAGGCTGGGGCGAGCCGATCTACGGCAAGCTCGATGGCGAACTGGCTGCCGCGCTGATGAGCATCAACGCGGTGAAGGGCGTTGAGATCGGCGACGGTTTCGCCAGCGCCGCACAGAAGGGCACCGAACACCGCGACCTGCTGACCCCGCAGGGCTTCGCCAGCAACCATGCCGGCGGCATCCTCGGTGGCATCTCCACCGGCCAGCCGGTGGTTGCGTCGATGGTGTTGAAGCCGACTTCCAGCCTGCGCCTGCCGGGCCCGTCGCTGGACACCGCCGGCAACGTGGTCGAGGTGGTCACCACCGGTCGCCACGATCCCTGCGTCGGCATCCGCGCCACCCCGATCGCCGAGGCGATGGTGGCGATGGTGCTGATGGACCAGGCGCTGCGTCATCGGGCGCAGTGCGGCGATGTCGGCACGATCACCCCGCGTATTCCCGGGCAGATCGATGGCTGACACGCGGCCGACCGTGTGGGTGAGCCAGCCGCTGATCGACGCGGCCATCGCGCCGCTGCGCGATCGCGTGCAGCTGCGCAGCACCGACACCGTCACCGCTTGGTCGCCCGACCAGATCGCCGAACAGCTGGCCAGCGCCGACGGCGCCATCATCACCCTCAACGAGCGCATCGGCGCGGCCCAGGTGGCCGATGCCGCGCAGCTGCAGGTGATCGCCAATGTCGGTGTCGGCTACAACAACCTGGACGTCGACGCGCTCAGTGCGGCCGGCATCCTCGCCAGCAATACCCCGGACGTCCTGACTGAAACCACCGCCGATCTCGGTTTCGCTCTGTTGATGGCCGCCGCGCGCCGCATCACTGAATCCGAGCGCTGGCTGCGCGAAGGCCAGTGGAAGCAGTGGTCGTTCCAGACCATGCTCGGTGCCGACATCCACGGCAGTACGCTGGGCATCCTTGGCATGGGCCGCATCGGCCAGGGCATCGCCCGCCGCGGCGCGCATGGTTTCGGCATGAAGGTGCTGTACCACAACCGTTCGCAGCTTCCGGCCGCGATCGAGGCGGAGGTGGGGGCCCGTTACGTTGACCTGGACACGCTGCTGGCGCAGTCCGATCACCTGCTGCTGGTGCTGCCGTATACCCCGGCCTCGCATCACCTGATCGATGCCGCCGCACTGGCGAAGATGAAGCCGTCGGCGACGCTGGTGAACATCGCCCGCGGCGGCCTGGTCGATGAGATCGCGCTGGCCGATGCGCTGGCCAACGGCCGCCTTGCTGCAGCGGGTCTGGATGTGTACGAAGGCGAGCCAAAGGTACGCCCCGAACTGCTGGCGCTGCGCAACGTCGTGCTCACTCCGCACATCGGCAGCGCCTCGCTGGCCACGCGCACGGCGATGGTACAGCTGGCCGTGGATAATCTGGTTGCCGGGCTCGGCCTGGACGGCGGCCCGTCGCGCATGCCGAGCGCGATCAACGCTGACGCGGCGATGGCCGCGCGCGTGACTCTGGGCAAAAAAACCGGGAAACGATAGGGAACCTCCGCGCGCCCCGCCTGAGGAGGTTCCCCGAACCCAGCTGTCGTGCGTGTTTCTTCCCCATTCCCGTTTTCGTGAGAGTTTTCCCCCATGAGCAATGCACAGCGCAGTTTCCACGTTGCCGTCGTCGGTGCCACCGGTGCGGTCGGCGAGACCATGTTGTCGATCCTGGCCGAGCGTGATTTCCCGGTCGGCACCCTGAGCGTCCTCGCTTCGGAACGTTCGGCCGGCGGCGAGATCGAGTTCAACGGCCAGAAGGTCAAGGTGCAGGACCTGGCCACCTTCGATCCGACCGGTGTCGAGATCGCGCTGTTCTCGGCCGGTGGCAGCGTGTCCAAGGAATACGCACCGAAGTTCGCCGCTGCCGGTGCGGTGGTGATCGACAACTCCTCGGCCTTCCGTTACGACGATGACGTACCGCTGGTGGTGTCCGAGGTCAATCCGGAACAGGTGGCCAACCGTCCGCGCGGCATCATCGCCAACCCGAACTGCTCGACCATGCAGATGCTGGTGGCGCTGGCGCCGCTGCACCGCAAGTACGGCATCGAGCGCATCAACGTCTCCACCTACCAGTCGGTGTCCGGCGGTGGTCGTTCGGCCACCGAGGAACTGGGCAAGCAGACTGGCCAGCTGCTCAGCTTCCAGGAAATCGATCCGCAGCGCTTCCCGGTGCAGATCGCCTTCAACCTGATCCCCCACATCGATGACTTCCAGGACAACGGTTTCACCAAGGAAGAGATGAAGCTGATCTGGGAGACCCGCAAGATCCTCGGCGACGACAGCATCCTGGTGAACCCGACCGCGGTGCGTGTGCCGGTGTTCTACGGCCACTCCGAGTCGGTCGCGATCGAGACCCGCGACAAGGTGACCGTCGCAGAAGCGCGCGCGCTGCTGGAGCAGTCGCCGGGCATCGAAGTGGTCGATCGTCACGAAGCCGGTGGTTACCCGACCCCGGTCACGCATGCGTCGGGCACCGACGCGGTGTACGTCGGCCGCATCCGTGAGGACCTGTCGCACCCGCGCGGCCTGAACCTGTGGATCGTGTCGGACAACGTGCGCAAGGGCGCGGCGTTGAATGCCGTGCAGCTGGCCGAGCTGGTCGCCGCCGAGCAGCGCTGATCACAGCGGTTGCCTCACCGGTAGTGGCGGGGGCGGGGGGGGGGGGGGGCGCCCCCCCCCCGCCCCCCACTACCGAAGGTCTCCCATCGGTGGGTGCGGACCCCGGTCCGCACGCTTTATAGTGTCGCCCATGAATAAACGGGCCAAGGGCGCAAAGCGCCCGCTCACCTATCTGTCCGCCGCACTGCTCGCCCTGGCCAGCAGTTCGGCGCTTGCCCTGGGGTTGGGCGACATCCGGGTCCTGTCCAAGCCGGGCCAGCCCCTGCTGGCCGAAATCCCGGTGGTCTCGGCGGACCCGTCCGAACTGGAAAACCTGCGCGTGGCGCTGGCCTCACCGGTCACCTTCGAACGTGTCGGCCTGCAGCGGCCAACCGGACTGGTCAGTGAACTGCAGTTCGAACTGACCCGCGACACGCAGGGCAGGGCGGTGGTGCGCGTCACCTCGCAGGCGCCGGTGGAGACGCCGTCGCTCAGCTTCCTGATCGAAGCCGACTGGGGCCAGGGCCGCCTGGTGCGTGAGTACTCGGCACTGGTCGATGCGCCGCCCAGTGCGTTGGCCGTGGCCGAGCCGGAAATCGTCGCGCCGGCCGGTACGCTCTCCAATACCATCGTGCGCGAACCTGCACCGGCTTCGGTGCCAGCAGCAGAGACGCCCACGACGCCGCCACCAGCGGTGGCGCCAGCACCGGCACGCCCGCGTGCGGCCTCCGCGCCAGTTGCTGCACCGGCGGCGGATGGCAGCATCACCGTGCAGCGCGGGCAGACCCTGTCGCAGATCGCCAGTGCGGTGGCACGTGGCAACCAGGTCAGTCGCGACCGCGCGATGATTGCCCTGCTGCGTGCCAATCCCGAAGCCTTCATCCGCGGCAACGTCAACCTGCTCAAGCAGGGTGCGGTGCTGCGCATGCCCGGCAGTGATGCGCTTGCTGCGGTCGACGCTGCCGACGCGGCGACGCTCGTGCGCGAGCATGCCGCGCAATGGCGGCAGGCGCGTACCGTGCCGCAACCGGTGGGCATGGCCGCACCGGTTGCCAAGGCGGCAGCCACGAGCGCTTCTTCCCCGGCTGCGGCCAATGGGGCACGACTTGAGATCGCTCCGGCGCTGGCGTCCGACGCCGCGCACGCGGGCACAACCACCGGCACCGCTGCCGGCAGCGAGGGTGACATGCTGGGCAACGAACAACTGCGCCAGGCGCGTGAGGACATCGCCACCCGCGATGCCGAGATCGGCGAACTGAAGCAGCGCGTGGCCGACCTGGAAAAGCTCAAGGAACAGCAGCAGTCGCTGATCGCGATGAAGGACAACGATCTGGCCGCCGCGCAGCAGCGCCTGGCGCAGGCACCGGATGCCCGCGATGCGGCAACGCCGTGGTACTGGCTGGGGCTGCCGGTGCTGCTGCTGGCGGCGGGCGCCGCCTGGCTGCTGCGTCGTCGCAAGCCGTCGCCGCTGCCGCCGCTGCGTGAGGAAGACGATGCCGCCGGCCTGGCCGCAGCGGTGCCGGCGGGTGCGGCGCTGGATACGCTGGCCGAGCAGTCCTCGTGGTCATCGGCTGTTGCCGGCAACGGCCGCCAGGAACCGGCGATGCCCGACTGGGCGACCGAAACCGAAGTGCACGACGTAGTGGTCGCCGAACCTGTCGCCGAGCGCGCGGTACGGGCCGACTGGCAGGCCGACACGCTGCGCGACGAGGACGCGGTGGCCTTGCCCGAAGCGGTGACCGATCTGCCGCGCTGGGACGATTCCGCAACCACCGCCGACGAGGCTGCCGTCGCCGTGCCGCTGCAGGACGAACGCGTTGTACTGCAGGCGCCGGCCGACGTGGCGGTGCCGGATTACGCACTGCATGCCGAACAGCAGCCGCAGTTCCGCGGCGTGTTCGATCTGCCGGCCGACGCGCATGACAACGAGGCGCCGGCGGATGCCGCTCATCCCGAAGCCATCGACGGCATCGACCATGGCAGCATCGAGGCCTCTCATTCCGACGACATCGCGTCGAGCGCGGCCGCGCCTGCCGGCGACGCCGGCTGGTCGCCACGTGCCGGCCAGGAGCGCCTGGAACTGGCCATTGCCTACCTCGATCTGGGCGACGCGCAGACGGCGCGCACGCTGTTGCTGGAAGTCGCCGAAGGCGGTGACCTGCACAGCCAGGCCCAGGCCCGCGAACTGCTGGCCCGCCTGCCGTGACCGAATCTGCCGACAAGGACCTTGCCATGAGCCGCGAACGCCGCATCGACTACGTTGAATTCGCGTCCAGCGACCCGGCTGCCAGCCGTGCCTTCTTCGAGAAGGTGTTCGGCTGGTCGTTCGTCGACTACGGCAGCGACTACACGGCGTTCGACGATGGCCGCCTGCAGGGCGGCTTCTTCCGTGGCCAGCCGCAGCGGGCCAGCGACAGCGGTGCACCGCTGCTGGTGCTGTATGCCGACGCACTGGCACCGGTCGAGGCCGCCGTGCGCGACGCCGGCGGCGAGATCGTGCGCGCGGTGTTTTCTTTCCCCGGTGGCAGCCGCTTCCAGTTCGTCGAGCCCGGTGGCAACGAACTGGCGGTCTGGTCCGAACGCGATCCGGCCTGAGCGCCGCCCCATCCGCAACATCGAGGTAGCACATGCGTTATGCGCTTGGCGTCGAGTACGACGGCAGCGATTTCAGGGGCTGGCAGAACCTGGGCGAGGGTGGTCCCAGCGTGCAGGCCAGCCTCGAGCAGGCCCTGTCATCGGTGGCTGATGCGCCGCTGCAGGTGATCTGCGCCGGCCGTACCGATGCCGGCGTGCATGGCCAGTGCCAGGTCGTGCATTTCGATACCGACGTGGTGCGCGATCCGCGCGCCTGGATGCTCGGCACCACCACCCGCCTGCCGCGCTCGATCGCGGTGCGCTGGTGCGTGCCGGTGGCCGATGATTTCCACGCCCGCTTCTCCGCGCGTGCGCGCCGCTATCGCTATCGTCTGCTCAACCGCGAGGTACGGCCTGCGCTGGACCGGCAGACCCTGAGCTGGGAGCGCCGTGCGCTGGACGAGACCCTGATGCATGCCGCCGGCCAGGCATTGCTTGGTGAGAATGACTTCAGCGCGTTCCGTTCGGTGCAGTGCCAGGCGCTGCATGCGCGGCGTGAACTGCAGTCGCTGCAGGTCAGCCGTCATGGCGAAGTGATCGAAGTCGCAGTACGTGGCAATGCATTTCTTCATCACATGGTCCGCAATATCGTCGGATCGTTGATCCTGGTGGGCAGCGGCGAAAAACCGGTGGAATGGATCGCCGAACTGCTGGCCGGGCGCGACCGCACCGTAGCTGGTCCCACCGCACCGCCGCAGGGCCTGGTGTTCCTTGGGCCCCTGTACCCCGACAACTGGCATCTGCCCGCCGAGGTCACGCTATGAGCCGTTCCTACTACCGTACGCGCATCAAGTTCTGTGGAATGACCCGTGCCGGCGACGTCCGCCTGGCCGGTGAGCTGGGCGTGGACGCAGTGGGTTTCATCTTTGCCCGCGAGAGCAGCCGCCGGGTTGCACCGGCCGAGGCCCGCGCGATGCGCCAGGCGATCGCGCCGATGGTCGACGTGGTGGCGCTGTTCCGCAACAACAGCAAGGAGGAAGTGCGCGAGGTGCTGCGTACGGTACGTCCGACCCTGCTGCAGTTCCATGGTGAGGAAGACGAAAGCTTCTGCCGCAGCTTCAACATGCCGTACCTGAAGGCGATCGCCATGGGCGGCCGTGAAGAGGTCAACGCCCGCACCCTGCAGCTGCGCTACCCCAGCGCTGCCGGCTTCCTGTTCGACAGCCACGCCCCGGGTGGCGGTGGCGGCACCGGCGTGGCGTTCGACTGGGGCCGCGTTCCGACCGGGTTGCACCGGCCGTTCCTGCTGGCCGGTGGCCTGAACCCTGAGAACGTCTACGATGCCGTGCTGGCGACGCTGCCGTGGGGCGTGGACGTCTCCAGCGGTATCGAGCTGGAGCCGGGCATCAAGGACGGCTACAAGATGCGCACCTTCGTCGAAGAAGTGCGTCGCGCGGATTGCACCGTTCTGGAGTGATCCGCGTCACCTGAGGGGTCACCCGGAATGTCATCGTCGACGGTGCATTCCGCCGTGCCGTGAAGGCGGGCGAATCCTGAATGCGATGAATATCACGCTTTCGGGTAATTCAGGTTCCAGCGCCAAAAAGTCGACACCCCCCGAACATCTGATCGGACACAATGCGCCCAGCCTGTCTTGGCTGGGTGCGATGCCGTGTGCGTGTCGCTGGCCGCACCCTTGATATACGCCCTACCTTTCGAACGAGGACGCAATGGATATGCCCCATCTCTCTTCCCGCCGTATCCGCCTGGCCCGCCTGACGCTCGTGCCCAGCCTGCTGCTTGCCTTGGGCGCGTGTGCGGCCGGTGACTCATCCGCCCCGACCGCATCGGCACCGGCCGCTGCCGCACCGGCAGATGCACCTGCCACAGCACCGGCCACGGTTCCGGCGGCAGCACCGGCAGCCGACGGCCTGGCTGCGCTGATCCAGGCCAGTGGCGTGAAATGCAGCAACGCCAGTACAGGCAGCGGCTGCACGGCGGGCGATGTGGACAGCGGTGATTTCTACGATGTCGAACTGTCGCCGGACTGTGGCGACCAGGGTTTCTTCGCTGGCGTAGCCGATGCCAAGGGCGTGGAGACGTTGAGTGCGGTGCCATCCACCGGCAGCAAGGCCAGCGTGACCGCGAAGCTGTCGAAGGGGCAGCTGGTCTGCGTGCAGGGCATCGGACGCACCGGACAGAATCCGCTGTTCTATTACGTCGTTGCGGTTCCCGCTGCGACGGTCGGCAAGTGCAAGGGCAACACGTTGTGTGACACCTATGGCGACAGGCCGATCACTGGCCTGGCGACCACGGGGGGCGAGGCCTGCCATGCGGCGGCGCCGGGACGTTACGCCGGGAACTGCGCACAGGGCTGGGTCAGTGCGGACGTGCTCGACGTGTTTTCCAACGGAATGTAATCACCGCCAGGGGAGCGGTCCAATCAACCACTGGCAAAGGAACAGCTCATGTCGGATCCAAAAATCACCCGGCTGATCAGCAGCGTAGGTACCACGCGCACGCTGGAAATGGACGATGGCAGTGTCGTCGAACGATCAGGCGGCAGCGTCTCGTGGCGCAACAACAATCCTGGCAACCTCAAGTTTGAATTCGCCGGCAGCGCGGACAAGACGGTAACCAATCCGCGTACCCGCGAGCAGGCGCTGGAATCGGCGCAGGGGCGCTACAAGGGCGTGGTCGATCTTGACCAATGGGGCAACGCGGTTTTCGAAAGCTATGAAGCCGGCCGGGTGGCGAAGATCCAGCTGCTCGAACGCCGGTTCGGCGACAAGACCGTGGAGGAAATGCTGCCGAGCTACTCCACCAAGGATTACAGCGGCACCACCCACCACAAGGAGCAGGCGGCCACCATCTATGCCGAAGGCGATCGCCAGGGTGTCGACCTGCGCTCGAAGACCGTCGGCCAGATGAGCGTGCGCGAGCGTGAAGTGCTGGCCGACGGCATCCGCCGTTTCGAGGGCTGGCAGCCGGGTGAGGTTGCCACGCAGCAGCCTCCCACGCGCACACCGGCGGCTGCGCCCGTGCAGACCCAGACCCAACCGCAGGTACAGACGCCTTCGGCGGCGGCGCCCGCTGCGGGCCAGGCCGCGGCTGCAGTCGGCAGTGCCGCACTCTACAACGAGGCCTATCAGCATTTCATGGCCTCAGGCCGCCAGTACGAATACGGGCGCCCGGACCATCCGCGCCCGGGTCGCGACAGCAGCCGGCTGGAGCGTGACCTCGATGGTGACGGACGCTTCGGCGTGGATTGCTCGGCGTTCGTATGGCGCGGCCTGAAGAACGCGGGTTACGACGTGCGTGGCGAGAACGCTGCGGGGTTCACTACGTCGACGCTGTTCAATGGTGCGAACACCACGGCTTACGCACGCGAGCATTTCGATGTGACCTCGGCTGCCGAAGCACGCAAACCGAACGGAACGCTGAAGCAGGGCGACATCCTGATGTTCTCCTCGTCGCAGGGCCAGCATGTCGGCATTTTCAAAGGCTACGACGCGCAGGGAAACATCCAGTTCATCGGTTCACAGGGAAGCACCGGGCCGGCCGAAGTCACCATCCGGCCGGGCGGGTACTGGGATGGCGGAAGCACCCGCATCGTTGGTGCGCTGACACCGAAGCCGGAATTCCAGGTGCGCGCGCCGCTGCACGGCAATGGCGAACCTGCGCTGTCCCGGCCAACCGCCACCGTGCAGCCGGCTGCATCACACGCGGCCGCCAGCGAGGTGATGAAGCAGGGGCAGCGTGGCGCCGACGTGCAGGCGTTGCAGCAGACTCTCAACCAGCTCGGTGTGCGTGATGCGCAGGGCCATCGGTTGTCAGAGGATGGTCGTTTTGGTGATCACACCCGCGAAGCGGTGATCGCGCTGCAGAAACAGCAGGGGCTGGTGGCCGATGGGATTGTCGGTCGCCAGACCGCTGCCGCGCTGGCGGCGGGCCGTGCGCAGGGCCATGAACCTGCAGCGGCTGTACCGAAGGGGCCGTCGCTGAACGATGCATCGCATCCGGACCACGCACTGCACAACGCCGTCCGCAGCAAGCTTCCCAGCGTGTTTTCCGAAGAGGCTGCCGCCAATATCACCCTGCATGCAAAGCAGAACGGAATCGACGCGGCCGACAAGCTGCAGAGCATCACGGTGCAGGATGGCAAGGCGTTCGTGATGGGCACGACGCCGGGCTTCCGCACCGCGGTGGACCTGGCCCAGGCGCCGCCGTCGCTGGAGCAGACCAGTGCCAAGCTGCTGGCAGATCCTTCGCACCAGCAGCAGGTGCATGAGGAGCAGCAGCGGGTCGCGATGGGCGGTCGCTGAGGCCTGTGTTGCCGGCTCCGGGCGGTGAACGCCGCCCGGGGCCTCGTCTCATTGCAGCTGTGCTGCTGCCCAGTCGGCCAGGGCGTCCACCCGTGCATCGGCCGGGCCATCCGGCCGCGCCAGCACCCAGAAGCCGCCGGTGGCGGTAAACCCCCACGGTGCGACCAGCCTGCCTGCTGCCAGATCTTCGGCCACCAGTGGCTCCGGTGCGATCGCCGGGCCCAGCCCGGCCACGGCTGCTTCCAGCAGGTAGTACAGATGTTCGAAAGCGGTGCCCAGCTGCAGCTTCGCGGTGTCCAGATCGTGCGCCTGCGCCCACGCCGGCCACGCCTGCGGCCGTGAGCTGGTGTGCAGCAGCGTTTCCTGCAGCAGCGCCGAGGGCGGTACCTGCCGCAGGCGCTGCGCGGCCGGATGCGAGGGTGCCACCACCACGCCGACCCGTTCCGGCGCCAGCTCACGCACCTGCCAGCCCCGTGGCCACGGCCCCTGCGCCAGCAGCAGCACGGCATCCAGCGCCGCCTGTGCTTCGGTGAAACTGCCATCCAGCGCCGACCACTGCAGGCGCACGCCGGGCAGGGCGGCCTGCAGCACGGGCAGGCGCGGGATCATCCAGCGCGCCAGTACGCTGCCGCTGCAGCCCAGCACCAGTGCTGGGGCCGCCGTCGGCCGGCGCAGCTCGCGCACGCAGTCTTCGATGCCGCTGAACGCCTCGCTGCACGCGGCCTGCAGTCGCGTGCCCGCAGCGGTCAGACGCAGCCCGCGGCCGGCACGCTGGAACAATGCCAGGCCGAGATGATCCTCCAGCAGCTTCAGTTGCCGGCTGACCGCGCCGTGGGTGACATGCAGGTCGTGTGCGGCGCGGCCAACGCCGCCGAGACGGGCGGTGGCCTCGAACGCACGCAGCGCATTGAGGGGAGGCAGCAGGGAACGACTCATGTGAGATTTCCTGACGATATGCGCCAGATAATATCCATTTTCCGGTCACGACCCGTGCGCTAGAGTATCCACCTGTCTCGAACCAGCGGTCGCTTCCATGTCTGCCTCCCCCATTGCCGACTACCACGCCTTCCCGGATGCCCAGGGCCACTTCGGCCGCTACGGCGGCAGCTTCGTTGCCGAAACCCTGGTCGGCCCGCTGCAGGAACTGGCCCAGGCCTATGACCAGGCCCGCCAGGACCCGGCATTCCAGGCCGCTTACGACCGCGACCTGGCCCATTACGTGGGCCGGCCGAGCCCGATCTATCACGCCCAGCGCCTGAGCGACCATGTCGGCGGTGCGCAGATCCTGCTCAAGCGCGAGGACCTGAACCACACCGGTGCGCACAAGATCAACAACACCATCGGCCAGGCGCTGCTGGCCGCGCGGATGGGCAAGAAGCGCATCATCGCCGAGACCGGTGCCGGGCAGCATGGCGTGGCCAGTGCCACCGTTGCCGCGCGCTTGGGCCTGGAATGCGTGGTGTACATGGGCGCCACCGACATCGAGCGGCAGAAGATCAACGTCTACCGAATGAAGCTGCTCGGTGCGACGGTGGTGCCGGTCACCTCCGGCTCGGCCACCCTGAAGGACGCGCTCAACGAAGCGATGCGCGATTGGGTGACCAACGTGCAGGACACCTTCTACATCATCGGCACCGTGGCTGGTCCGGATCCGTACCCGCGCATGGTGCGCGATTTCAACGCCATCGTCGGCCGCGAAGCACGCGAGCAGATGCTGGCCGAGTACGGCCGCCTGCCGGATGCGATCACCGCCTGCGTCGGCGGCGGCAGCAATGCCATCGGCCTGTTCCATGCCTTCCTCAACGATCGCCAGGTCGAGATCGTCGGCGCCGAAGCTGCCGGTGATGGCATCAGCACCGGTCGCCATGCCGCCTCCATCGCGGCGGGTCGCCCCGGCGTGCTGCACGGCAACCGCACCTATGTGCTGTGCGACGACGACGGCCAGATCATCGAGACCCACTCGGTGTCGGCCGGCCTGGACTATCCGGGCGTCGGCCCGGAGCATGCTTTCCTGGCCGATACCGGCCGTGCGCGCTACCTCGGCATCACCGATGAAGAAGCGCTGCAGGCCTTCCACCTGCTGGCGCATACCGAGGGTATCCTGCCGGCACTGGAGTCCAGCCACGCACTGGCACAGGCGATCAAGCTGGCGCGTGAGCGTCCGCGTGACCAGATCGTGCTGTGCAACCTGTCCGGTCGTGGCGACAAGGACGTGCACACCATCGCCGCGCGCGAAGGGCTGGTGCTGTGAGCGCGCTGCTGCGGAACAGCGGGGTGCTTCTGCTGGTGCTGGGCCTGGCCGCGTGCCAGCCGCCGGAACCGCCAGTGCTTGCGCCGGCCGCCAAAGCCACCGCGCAGTCCGCACAGCAGCCGGCCGCCAACGATGACCTCGACCCGATGGCGCGTACGCCGATCGTCGATCCGCCGTCTGCGGAAGAGAGCAACGGCGACAACGCCCCCGCCGTCGCCTCGGTGGCACTGGACCATGCCGGCGAAGTGCTGGTCGGCCAGCACATGGGGGACCTGAAGTCACTGGGGCCCTGGAAGGCACAGGGCGCGAAAGAGTTCTTCGAAGGCGACTGCGAGTACTACGACGGCAGGGGGTTGCCGCCGGGCGTGTCGATGATGACCGACGACGACCGCGTGGTCCGTTTTGATCTGAAGCCGGGCGACGACCCGGAACTGCCGGTTGAACAGCCCGGTCCATTCGGCCTGCGCATCGGCATGACCCGTGCCCAGGCCATGGCGCAGTTCCCGAAGCCGCCGGTATCCAGCCCGCATGCCTACGACGGTGACCAGGGCGAGTACCTCACCTGGCAGGACCCGGGTTCGGACCTGGGTATCCGCCTGGAACTGTTTGAAGGGAAGGTCACCCGGATGTACTGGGGAACCAGCGATGCGATTGAACTGATTGAAGGATGTGCCTGAAATGCCCGTATCCCGACTCGATGCCTGTTTCCTGCGTCTGCGCGAACAGCAGCGCAAGGCGCTGATTCCCTTCATCACCGCCGGTGATCCCTCGCTGGAGGCGACCGTGCCGGTCATGCACGCACTGGTCGAGGCCGGCGCCGACGTGATCGAACTGGGCGTGCCGTTTTCCGACCCGATGGCCGACGGCCCGACCATCCAGCGCAGCTCCGAGCGCGCGCTGGCGCGTGGTGCTGGCAGCCGCTACGTGCTGCAGGCCGTTGCGCGGTTCCGCGAGCGTGACGCTCAGACGCCGGTGGTGCTGATGGGCTACCTGAATCCGGTGGAGATCCATGGCTACGCGGCCTTCGCAACGGCAGCCGTGGAGGCAGGTGTGGACGGCGTGCTGCTGGTCGACCTGCCGCCGGAAGAAGCCGGCGAAGCGCAGCAGGCCTTCGATGCAGCGGGCCTGGCACTGGTCCTGCTGGCGTCGCCGACTACCAGCGAGGCGCGCGCCGACAAGCTGCTGGCGCTGGCCCGTGGCTACCTCTACTACGTCAGCTTTGCCGGTGTCACCGGCGCGTCCGAGCGCCTGGACAGCGATGCCGCCAGTGCCCGCCTGCAGGCCCTGCGCGCGCGCGCTTCGGTGCCAGTGGTGGCCGGCTTCGGCATCAAGGATGCCGACAGTGCTGCGGCGATGGCCCGCCAGGCCGACGGCGTGGTGGTCGGCAGCGCGCTGGTGGCGGCGCTGGCCGAAGCGGGCTCGGCTGAAGAGGCCGCACAGCGCGCTCGAACCTTCCTGGCTCCGCTGCGGCAGGCGCTGGACGCCTGAGGGGTAGTGCCGGGCGCGGGGCGGCCCCCCCCCGGGCCCCCGGGGGGGGGGGGGTTGGCGGCCAGCGGCGGGCACGTTACCGCCACGCACACGCAGTCCCCCCCG
>NZ_JAWIRR010000010.1:55323-85804 GCF_036320065.1 Stenotrophomonas sp. SMYL8 | reverse complement strand
GCCTCCGCGGCGGCCGCCGGGGCCCGCCGGCGGGGTTGCGCCGGCCGCGGCCCGCCCCACGCCTGGGCCGCGTGTGCGACAAGGGTTGCCGGCCAGCGGCTGGCACTTTCCCGCACCTAAACGTACGTCCCAGCATGGTTTTTTCCGGCGGCCCCGTGTCCGGCAAGGGGGTGCACGGGCGGGGAAAGCGGAGCTAGACTGTCCGCCTTTGCGGCCCTTGGGCCGCCCTGAACGGAAGTGTCCTCCCGCATGAGTTGGCTCAGCAAGTTGATGCCGTCCGGCATCCGCACCGACAACACCCCCAGCAAGAAGCGCAGTGTCCCCGAGGGCCTGTGGGAAAAGTGCAGCAACTGCGGCAGCGCGTTGTACCGTCCGGAACTGGAAGAGAACCTGGAAGTCTGCCCCAAGTGCGGCCATCACATGGCGATCCGTGCGCGTGCGCGCCTGGCCGCCCTGTTCGATGCCGACAGCACCACCGAGATCGGTGCACGCCTGGGGCCGACCGACCTGCTCAAGTTCAAGGACCAGAAGAAGTACAGCGAGCGCATCAAGATCGCGCAGAAGAACACCGGCGAGTACGACGCGCTGATCGCCATGCGCGGCCTGCTCAAGGGCCGTGCGCTGGTGGCATCGTCCTTCGACTTCGCCTTCATGGGCGGCTCGATGGGCTCGGTGGTCGGCGAGCGGTTTGCGTTGGCCGCGGAAACCGCGGTCGAGATCGGTGCGCCCTACGTATGCTTCTCGCAGAGCGGCGGCGCCCGCATGCAGGAAGGCCTGTTCTCGCTGATGCAGATGGCCAAGACCTCGGCTGCGCTGGGCAAGCTGCGCGAAGCCGGCCTGCCATATATTTCGGTGTTGACCCACCCGACCACCGGTGGCGTGTCGGCCTCCTTCGCGATGCTGGGCGACATCAACATCGCCGAGCCGCAGGCACTGATCGGCTTCGCCGGCCCGCGCGTGATCGAGCAGACCGTGCGCGAAAAGCTGCCGGAAGGTTTCCAGCGTTCGGAGTTCCTGCTGGAGCACGGTGCCATCGACCAGATCTGCGACCGCCGCGAGATGCGCGACCGCCTGTCCGATCTGCTGGCGATGCTGGGCCGTCAGCCGGCGCCGGAGGTGGCTTGATGGGAGGCCGCAAGTACTTCGGTACTGATGGCATCCGTGGACGGGTCGGCCAGGGCGTGATCTCGGCCGACTTCGTGCTGCGCCTGGGCAACGCCCTGGGTCGTGTCCTGGTCGCCCAGCGCGGCCAGGACGGGCGCCGGCCGATCGTGGTGATCGGCAAGGACACCCGCATTTCCGGTTACATGTTCGAGGCCGCACTGGAAGCCGGCCTGGTCGCCGCCGGTGCCGACGTGCAGCTGCTGGGACCAATGCCGACCCCGGCGGTGGCGTTCCTGACCCGCACGCTGGGCGTGGATGCCGGCATCGTCATCAGCGCTTCGCACAACCCGCATTACGACAACGGCATCAAGTTCTTCTCCGCCCAGGGCGAGAAGCTCGACGATGCCACCGAGCTGGCCCTGGAAGCGGCGTTGGACATTCCGTTCACCACCGCTGAATCGGAGAAGCTGGGCAAGGCATCGCGCGCGCGCGAAGCGGTCGGCCGCTACATCGAGTTCTGCAAGGCCAGCGTGCCGCGCGCGTTCGACCTGCGTGGCGTGCGCCTGGTACTGGATTGCGCGCACGGCGCCACCTACCAGATCGCACCGCTGCTGTTCCGCGAACTGGGGGCGGAGGTGATCGGCATTGGTGCCGAGCCCAACGGCGTCAACATCAACGCCGGCGTGGGCTCCACCCATATCGACAACCTGGCGGCCAAGGTCCGCGAGACCCGTGCCGATCTCGGCATCGCCTTCGATGGCGATGGCGACCGCGTGCTGATGGCCGACGACCAGGGCAACCCGGTCGACGGCGATGACCTGCTGTACATCCTGGCCCGCGCCTGGAAGGACGAAGGCCGCCTGCGTGGCCCGGTGGTCGGCACGCTGATGAGCAACTACGGCGTTGAGAAGGCATTTGCCGACCTGCAGATCCCGTTCCTGCGCAGCAATGTCGGTGATCGCTACGTGCACCAGGCGCTGGTGGAAGGCGGTGGCGTGCTCGGCGGTGAAGCCTCCGGCCACCTGCTGTGCCTGGATCGGGCCACCACCGGTGACGGTATCGTCAGTGCGCTACAGGTGCTGGTGGCGCTGCGCAACAGCGGGCAGACCCTGCGCCAGGCACTGAAGGGGCTGGTGCGGGTGCCGCAGAAGACCGTGAACGTGCGGCTGGGCAATGTCTCGGCCAAGGCCACGGTGCAGGCCGACAGCGTGCAGGCCGCGCTGGCCGTCGCACAGCAATCGGTGGCTGGCCGTGGTCGTGCATTCCTGCGCCCGTCCGGTACCGAGCCGGTGGTGCGGGTCACGGTGGAAGCCGATGATGCCGCGCTGATGCAGCAGACGCTGGACCGCCTCTCCGCGGCGGTACGTGAAGCCGCCAGTTGAGGCGCCTGCCCCTTCAACGAAAACGCCCCGGAATGCCGGGGCGTTTTCGTTGAAGGGGCAGGGCGGTGGGCTGCTTATGGCCCCGGCACCATCTTCTTCTGGCGTGCCTTGAAACCATTGAACAGCGGTGCGATCAGCGGGTTGTAGCTCTGCGCGATGCGCTTGCGCAGCCAGCTCGCCGGACGGTTGCGGATCGCGAAGCGGTAGATGCGTTCCGGATCGCCGCCTACCACGTTGCGGCCGAACGGGTGGGTGGTGTGCAGGTAGCGGAACCCCTGCTCGCGTGCCACCTCGATGTGGTCCTGGTCAAAATCGCCGTAAGGCCAGCACAGCGTATCGGACACCTCGCCGAGCTTGTCCTGCAGGACGCTGCGCGACACTGCCAGGTCATGGCTCAGGCCGGCACGGCGCTGCGCGCGGTCCAGATCGTCGCGGCGCAGCCAGCGGGTGTGGGTATGGGTGTGGCAATGCACTTCGAAGGTGCCGGCGGCGATGGCCGCGCGCGCTTCGCTCCAGCGCATCATCACGTCGTCGCTGCGGTTCTGCTCATAGATCGCTGCTTCGCAGCTGCGGTGGTCCGGCGTGGCAGGCAACATTGCCCCGGCAAGCCCCGCATGGGGCCGCTCCGGGCCTTCCCCCATCCAGCCGGTGACCACGAACACCACGGCGTGCATGCCGTACTTCTGCAGGACCGGGTGCGCATACACCCAGTTGTCCAGGTAGCCATCGTCGAAGGTGATCACGATCGACTTGCGCGGCACCGGCTTGCCGGCCAGGAAACCGGCGTACTGGTCCAGTGTCAGCGAGGTCCAGCCGTTGCCGGCCAGCCATGCGATCTGGCTTTCGAAATTCTCCGGCGACACGGTGATCATGCCCGGCGACGGACTGACGTGGTGGTGCATCAGCACCGGTACGGTTCGGGCATCAGCCATGTCCCAGCTCCTTCAGCCACTGGTGGTAATAGTGTTCGGTGGTTTCACCGTGGCCGTCGGGGGTGAATCGGCGCGCGCTGCGCATCCAGTCCCACCCAGCGCGGCCCATCTGCCGCCGCCGTTCCGGATCGTCCACCAGCAGGCGCAGGGCGCCTGTCAGGGCCGCATTGTCGCCCAGCCGGGTGAGGATCGCATTGCTGCCATCGACCACCATCTCCGGCACGCCACCCACGCGCGTGGCCACGATCGGCACCCCGACATAGGCGGCCTCCAGGAAGACGGTACCGGCAGCCTCCTTGTGCGAGGCCAGGGCGAAGATGTCCAAACCGGCCATCAGCCGGCACGCGCCATCACGATAGCCGAGCAGATGCACCTGTTGCTGCAGGCCATGCTCATCGCGCAGCGCCTGCAGCCGATCCATGACCGGTTGGCCATCGCCGATCACCACCAGATGCAGGTTCGGATGGGTCTTGCACAGCGGTACCATCGCCTGCAGCAGGTCGGCATGGCCCTTGGGTTCGCGCAATACCGCCACGCAGCCGACTACGATGTCCTGTTCGCCGAAGCCGAGCTCGGCGCGTACCTCCGTGCGTACCTCCTGCAGGCACTGCCAGGGATCGGCCTTGCGGATTTCGCTCCAGCGCGGGGGGACTGCGATCGGCGGCACGATACCGATGTGCTCGGCCGGAATGCCGCGCTCGGCCAGCAACTGCTTGACGAAGCCGCTGACGGTCAGCACCCGGTGCGGCAGTCCGGTATAGGTCAGCAGCGAGTTGACCGGGCTCATCAGGTGACGCGAGCGCACCACCAGCGGCGTGCCGCCCAGGCGTGCGCCGGCGGCGGCAATCAGCGCATCACGGCGGCTGGTGGTGTTGACCACGTCATAGCGCTCGCGGCGCACCAGGCGCGAAACCGACCAGATGCCGCGCAGCAGGCGCAGCAGGCCGCCCATGCGCAGGGTATGCACGGTGAAACCATCATCGCGTGCCAGCTGGGCCAGTCGCGCCTCGGGCTGGCACAGCAGCGCCACCTCGTGGCCACGCGCACGCATCACCTGCATGTGCCGGAAGATGTAGATCTCCTGCCCGCCCATTCCCTTGGCGGCTTCGGTATGCAGGATGCGCAGCGGACGGTTCATGCAGGATCGGTCCTTGAAGTTCAGCGGTTGCGGAAGCGGGTCAGCGCTTCCCATGCGGAGCGGATGGCGGCGGCGTCCGGCGCCTGCTGCGGCAGCGGACGGTAGTGCCGGTCGAGCGCGGTGGCGTTGCCGAACTTGTCGAACACGTAGATGGCATCGCCATGGCGTATCGCGCGCTGCGACCAGCTCTCCACCACCAGCGCACGTTCGCTGGTGGTGGGCGCGGCCAGCAGGTCCTGGCCAGTACTGAAGTCGCTCAGTGCGTTCTCGCAGCCCAGTGCGTGGCGCATCAACGTCGGCACCCAGTCCTCATGCGAACTGGTGCGCATCTCATGGCCGCTGGCCTGGCCTGGCCAGTGCAGCACGAACGGCACCTGCAGCTGGTAGTCGGAGAAGTTGCCGTTGTGGCCCCAGTAGTTCAGCTTGAGGTCGTTGAACTCTTCGGCATGGTCACCGGTGACCAGCACGATGGTGTTCTCGGCCAGGCCTTGTGCGCGAAGGTCGTCCAGCAGCGAGCCGACCAGGCTGTCGGCGTAGTGCACGGCGGTGCGGTAGCGGTTGAGCTCCGGCGTCGGGTCGTGGTCCGGGCCGAAGGACAGGAAGTCGATCTCCTTGGCCATCGGCGTGGCCACCGGCGGGTAGCTGGCGGGCAGGTGGTAGCCGGCGTGGGTGGAGTCGAGGAACACGAAGCCGAACCACGGGTGCTGCGCGGCCTGGCTGGTGCGGATGTCGTTCTGCAGCGCGGTGACGATGGCTGCGTCACGCTTGTCGGGTGTCAGGGCGGAGGGGCCCTGGTGCAGCTGGTCGCGTACGTCGGCGAAGGCGGTGCGGTCGAACTCCGGGCTGTACAGCGGCGCGCTGCCGTACAGGTGCAGGTCGTAGCCCTGCTGGCCCAGCACCTGGAACAGCTGCGAGCCGCGCTGTTCGTCCAGCATGCTCTGCCAGTAGCCGCCGGGCAGGCCGTAGAGCAGGCCGAACAGGCCGTAGCGGGTGGCGTTGCCGGTGCTGAAATGCTGGTCGTACACGCGCGAAGCCTGTGCCAGTGCCGTCGTATTGGGCATCAGCTGCGGCGTCATGGCGTCCTGGCGCAGCGACTCCAGCACCACCATCAGCACATTCGGCCGATGTGGGTTCTGGCAGCGCAGGGGCTGCAGCGGATACAGCAGCTGCGCATGGCGCGGGTCAGGCAGGCCAGCCTGCTGTTCGCTGACAACGCCCAGTTTGCGCATGAAGCTCTTGGCGGTGATCGGCTGCGCCCAGGGCAGGTAGTTCCACTGCGCGATGACGTCGCGGTCGCCGCGGGCATCGTAGTAGGCGGTGGCGACCTGGCCCCCCCCCATCAGCAGAGCGACCACCGCCCAGGCCTGCAGGACCCGGCGGCGGCGGGGCAGGGCGGGCAACAGCTTCCAGCATGCCCAGGCCAGCAGGCCTTCGGCGGCGAAGATGGCGGCGACCAGCAGTCCGGCCTGCAGCCAGGTTTTCCAGGACAACGCGACCTGGTCCTGCAGCGCGCCGCCGAACACCATGTTCACCACCATGGCATTGAGGTGGAACCGATACAGAGTGAAAACCTTCGCATCAACCAGCAGCAGGCACAGCCACAGGCCCTGCAGCAGCACGGCGCTGATGCTCAGCGTGCGCGTGCTGCGCTGCCACAGGCCCAGCAGCAGCGGCAGCAGGCCTGCGAGGGCACCGAAGGCGAGCAGATGCCCCGGCAGAGCGACGGACAGGTAAACCAGGCCGATTGCGCCACCGGGGTTGTCGGCCAGCGGTACGTTGCCGAGCGTGATCGCCATCGCCAGCAGCGCGTTGCCGGCCACGAACAGCGACCACCAGGCCAATCGGCGCCAGTGACGTGCCGGGCCGGAGGGCAGGGAGGTGTTGGCAGAAGGAGCAGCAGGGCGCATGAAGGACGGAGGCGGCAGGTGGAGCAGGGGCGGGAGTCCCGGTTGTGACGGAATCGTTAATCCGCGCGCGGGTTGCGCATTGTATCGGTTTGTTTCTTCGTATCGAGTGGCGTCCCCCGGGCGATCTGTCACAATGTTCAGGTGGGCCATGAATGCGCTGGCCCTTCCAGACCCAACGACAAGCCAGGAACCGCTGTGAGCCAGATCCCCACCCTCGACATCACCCGTTTCGACAGCGACCGCGAGGCCTTCGTGGCCGAGCTGGGCGCGGCCTACCGCCAATGGGGATTCGCGGGCATCCGCAACCACGGCATCCCGCAGGCCGACATCGACGCGGCCTACGATGCCTTCAAGGCCTTCTTCGCCCTGCCGGAGGAGGTCAAGCGCAAGTACCACGTGGCCGGCAGTGGCGGCGCCCGCGGCTACACCCCGTTCGGCGTGGAGACCGCCAAGGGCTCCAAGCATTTCGACCTGAAGGAGTTCTGGCACATCGGTCGCGAGATCGCCGACGACTCCAAGTACCGCGACGTGATGGCGCCGAACCTGTGGCCGACCGAGGTCGAGGGCTTCCGCGAGCGCGGTTACGGCCTGTACCAGGCGCTGGACAACCTGGGTTCGCGCGTACTGTCGGCGCTGGCCCTGCACATCGGCCTGCCGGAAGACTTCTTCGCCGACAAGACCAACTTCGGTAACTCGATCCTGCGCCCGATCCACTACCCGCCGATCACCACCGACGACATCCCGAACGTGCGCGCCGGCGCGCATGGCGACATCAACTTCATCACCCTGCTGGTCGGCGCCAGCGCCGCGGGCCTGGAAGTGCAGTCGCACGAGGGCGAGTGGGTGCCGTTCACCTCGGACGCGGACACCATCGTGGTCAACATCGGCGACATGCTGCAGCGCCTGACCAACCACGTGTACCCGTCGACCATCCACCGCGTGGTCAACCCCCCGGGTGAGCTGGCGCGCCAGCCGCGCTACTCGGTGCCGTTCTTCCTGCATCCGAACCCGGACTATCTGATCGACGTGCTGCCGTCCTGCATCACCCCGGAGAACCCGAGCCGGTACCCGGAGGCGATCACCGCCCATGGCTTCCTCGAGGAACGCCTGCGCGAGATCAAGCTGAAGTAATGAGAAGTGAGGCCGCCGAAAGGCGGCCTTTTTCTTTAGCAGGGCTGCGCCCCGCACCCGCAGAGGCCAAAGCCAAAGCCAAAGCCAAAGCCAAAGCCAAAGCGGCACTGGGATGTTCCGTGGGGAGGCGGGGAGGTGGGGGGGGGGGGGGGGGGCCGGGGCGCGGGCGGGGGGGGGGGGGGCGCCCCGCCCCCGCCCCCCCCCCCCCCCCCCCCCCCCCCACCTCCCCGCCTTCGACAGTTTCCCGGTGACGGTGGGTAAATCGCGATTTCCGGTAGGTGTCGACCTTGGTCGACACGGTAGATCCACGCCATGGGTGCGGGCAGCTATCCGCACTGCCGCTTTTGCTTTTGATCTTCTTATTTCTTTCCGTGGCGGGCGGAACCGCCGGAATGTGTCAGAGGCCGGGCGGGTGGGGCTGCGCAGGGGCGTGAGCCGCATGGGCCCGAGGCATGCCTCGGGCGCGTTGGGCAGGACGCCCCACCCGGGTCTTGCTCGTGTGTGCAGGACCGCGCCCACGAGCAAGCGGCGACCGAGCTTACAGGGGTGAGGGCGCTTTGGTTGCGAAGCACTGCTTCGCAAGCGCCAGAACGCACAGCCGCCAGCGGCTGGGCCGGGCCCCGGAGGGGGACTTGCAGCGCCCCCTGCGCAGTCCCACCCGCCCGGCCAAGCCCCAAATCCAACCGGGTTCTCCGCGACCAACCCAACCCCACCCCCGCCACGAGGGGCTGCGCCGTTGGCTGAAAATCCATGTAACCGCTTACACGGAAACGGATTTTTGCCGTAACGGGTATCATGCCCGGCTGACTTCACACAGGAGCCACCCGCTCATGCGCCGCAAGATCGTCGCTGGAAACTGGAAGCTGCATGGCAGCCGTCAATTCGCCAATGAACTGCTGGGGCAGGTCGCCGCCGGGCTGCCGCTGGAGGGGGTGGACGTGGTGATCCTGCCGCCGCTGCCCTACCTCGGGGAGCTGGTCGAGGACTTCGGCGAGACCGGCCTGGCCTTTGGCGCGCAGGACGTGAGCAGCAACGAGAAGGGCGCCTACACCGGCGAGGTCTGCGCGGCCATGCTGGTCGAGGTCGGCGCCCGCTATGGCCTGGTCGGCCATTCCGAGCGCCGCCAGTACCACCACGAAAGTAGCGAGCTGGTCGCGCGCAAGTTCGCCGCCGCCCAGCACGCCGGCCTGGTGCCGGTGCTGTGCGTGGGCGAGACCCTGGAGCAGCGCGAGGCCGGGCAGACCGAAGTGGTCATCGCCGGCCAGCTGGCGCCGGTGCTGGAGCTGGTCGGCGCGGCCGGTTTCGCCAAGGCCGTGGTCGCCTACGAGCCGGTCTGGGCCATCGGTACCGGCCGTACCGCCACCAAGGAGCAGGCGCAGCAGGTGCACGCGTTCATCCGTGGCGAAGTCGCGCGTATCGATGCTAGAATCGCTGATTCACTGCCCATTGTTTACGGCGGTAGCGTGAAGCCCGACAATGCCGGGGAACTGTTCGCGCAGCCGGATGTCGATGGTGGGCTGGTCGGCGGCGCCTCCCTGGTGGCCGCGGACTTCCTGGCCATCGCACGGGCGGCGGCCGCGAACTAATCCTAGAAGTTTTGTCCGAGGGCGGTTTCCAATGCTGATGTTGATCCTCAATGTCGTCTACGTGCTGGTCGCTGTGGCCATGATCGCGCTGATCCTGATGCAGCGTGGCTCGGGTGCGGCGGCAGGTTCGGGCTTTGGTGCCGGTGCCTCGGGTACGGTGTTCGGTGCGCGCGGCGCCTCGAACTTCCTGTCCAAGTCGACCAAGTGGCTGGCTGTCGTGTTCTTCGGCATCAGCCTCTTCATGGCCTGGTATGCCGGTCATGGCAGCCGCCCGGCGGCCGACCAGGATCTGGGCCTGATGTCCGCACCGGCGGCAGTCGCTCCGGCGGCTCCGGCGGGCGAACTGCCGGCCGTTCCGAAGGCTGATGCGGTCCCGGCCGCCCCGGTTCCGGCCGCGAATGTGCCGGCTCAGGCGGAATCTTCGGTTTCTGGTGAAGAAAAGCCTTCGGAAGGCTCCCAGAAAGACTGAAGCCGGTTACAATACGCGGCGCATCGGGAAGATAGTCTGATGTGATCGTTTGCCCAGGTGGCGGAATTGGTAGACGCACTACCTTGAGGTGGTAGCGACGCAAGTCGTAGGGGTTCGAGTCCCCTCTTGGGCACCATTTGTAAGTAAAGCGGGTTCGTCTGGCGCGCAAGGCGCCAGGCAGATTCCCGTCCACTCCCCCATGCCAAAGCGCCTGCAGGCGCGGCGGCAGAGGCAAGAGAGAATCGCTGTGCTGGCCGAATATTTGCCGTCTCTGCTGTTTCTGATCGTTGCCACCGGTATCGGCATTACGCTGATGCTGGTTGGTCGATTCCTCGGTCCCCGCCGCCCCGATCTGGAAAAGCTGTCGCCGTACGAGTGCGGCTTCGAGGCCTTCGAAGACGCGCGCATGAAGTTCGACGTGCGCTATTACCTGATCGCGATCCAGTTCATCGTCTTCGACCTGGAAATCATCTTCATCGTGCCGTGGACCCAGGTCTTCATGGAGCTGGGTGCCCGTTCGCTCATCACCATGGGCCTGTTCGTCGGCATGCTGTTCCTCGGTTTCATTTACGTCTGGAAGAAGGGAGCGCTGGAATGGGAGTGATTCAGACTCTCGATGGCCTCATGAACAACCCCACGCCGGAAGGCCGGGTTGATGACATCCTGCGGCCGGAAGGCGACAACCCGCTGCTGGAAAAGGGCTTCGTCACCACCAGCGTCGATGCACTGCTGAACTGGGCGCGCACCGGCTCGATGTGGCCGATGACCTTCGGTCTGGCCTGCTGCGCGGTCGAGATGATGCATGCCGGCGCCGCGCGTCTGGACCTTGACCGCTACGGCGTGGTGTTCCGCCCGTCGCCGCGTCAGTCCGACGTGATGATCGTGGCCGGTACCCTGGTCAACAAGATGGCCCCGGCGCTGCGCAAGGTCTACGACCAGATGCCGGACCCGAAGTGGGTCATCTCGATGGGTAGCTGCGCCAATGGTGGCGGCTATTACCACTACTCCTATTCTGTGGTGCGCGGCTGTGATCGCGTGGTGCCGGTGGACGTCTACGTCCCGGGCTGCCCGCCGACCGCCGAGGCGCTGGTGTACGGGATCCTGCAGCTGCAGAAGAAGATCTGGCGTACACAGACCATCGCCCGCTGACCCCTTCACCTGACAAGAGCGCGCCAAGCCCCCATGGCAGAGCAAGCATCCTTCATCGACCGACTCTCCGCACGTTTCGCAGGTGCGAAGGTCATCGTGGTCGAACCCCGCGGCGAAGTGACGCTGGAAGTGCCTGCCGCCGAGTGGCACGCCACCGCCCTGGCGCTGCGTGACGAGTTTGGTTTCGAGCAGGCCGTGGATCTCTGCGGCGTCGACTACCTCGGTTATGGCTCCGACGAATGGGACACCGCCGACGTGTCCTCGCAGGGCTTCAGTCGTGGCGTCGAAGGCAAGGCCCAGGGCCGTTTCGCGTGGGGCGAGTTCCCCACCGAGGAAAACGGCGCCGACGGTGCCCGCCCGCAGCACATGCCGACCCAGCGTTTCGCCGTGGTCGCCCAGCTGCGTTCGTACCAGCACAACCTGATGATGCACCTGCGCTGCTTCGCCCCTGACGAAGCGCTGCCGGTGGTGTCCTCGCTGACCGGCATCTGGCCGGGCCTGAACTGGTTCGAGCGCGAAGCGTTCGACCTGTACGGCGTGATCTTCGAAGGCCACCCGGACCTGCGCCGGATCCTGACCGACTACGGTTTCGTCGGTCATCCGTTCCGCAAGGACTTCCCGCTGATCGGCAATGTCGAAGTCCGCTACGACGAAGAAAAGAAGCGCGTGATCTACGAACCGGTCACCTCGGTGGAGCCGCGTGTCGGCGTGCCGCGCGTGATCCGCGACGACGCCCGTCTGCAGACCGCAGAAGGTGAGCGCGCGCAGGAGGCAGTGAAGTGAGCCACGTACACCAGGCCGGCGAAGCATTCGCCAGCAACGCCGCCGAGAGCCGGCAGGAAATCCGCAACTACACCATGAACTTCGGCCCGCAGCATCCGGCCGCTCACGGTGTGCTGCGCCTGATCCTGGAAATGGACGGCGAAACCATCATGCGCGCCGACCCGCACGTGGGTCTGCTGCACCGTGGTACCGAAAAGCTGGCCGAGTCCAAGCCGTTCAACCAGTCGATCGGCTACATGGATCGCCTGGATTACGTGTCGATGATGTGCAACGAGCACGCCTACGTGCGCGCGATCGAGACCCTGATGGGCATCGAAGCGCCGGAGCGTGCGCAGTACATCCGCACCATGTACGACGAAATCACCCGCATCCTCAACCACCTGATGTGGCTGGGCTCCAACGCGCTCGACCTGGGTGCGATGGCGGTGATGCTGTATGCCTTCCGCGAGCGCGAAGAGCTGATGGACTGCTATGAAGCGGTCTCCGGCGCGCGCATGCACGCGGCGTACTACCGTCCGGGCGGTGTCTACCGCGACCTGCCGGACCACATGCCGAAGTACAAGGAATCGCGCTGGCACAAGGGCAAGGCGCTGAAGCAGCTCAATGCTTCGCGCGAAGGCTCGCTGCTGGACTTCCTGGAGAACTTCACCGTCGAGTTCCCCAAGCGCATCGACGAATACGAAACCCTGCTGACCGACAACCGTATCTGGAAGCAGCGTACCGTCGGCATCGGCGTGGTCACTCCGGAGCTGGCCCACCAGTGGGGCATGACCGGCGTGATGCTGCGTGGCTCGGGCATTGCCTGGGACCTGCGCAAGAAGCGCCCGTACGCCAAGTACGATGCCGTCGATTTCGACATCCCGCTGGGCAAGGAAGGCGACTGCTACGACCGCTACCTGGTCCGCGTTGCCGAAATGCGCGAGTCCAACCGCATCATCAAGCAGTGCGTGGCATGGCTGAAAGCCAACCCCGGCCCGGTGATGGTGAAGAACTTCAAGGTTGCTCCGCCCAGGCGCGAGGACATGAAGGACGACATGGAAGCGCTGATCCACCACTTCAAGCTGTTCAGCGAGGGCTACTGCGTGCCGGCCGGCGAGACCTACTCGGCGGTGGAAGCCCCGAAGGGCGAATTCGGCTGCTACCTGGTCTCCGATGGCGCCAACAAGCCGTTCCGCGTGCACCTGCGTGCGCCGGGCTTCGCCCACCTGTCCTCGATCGATTCGGTCGTGCGCGGCCACATGCTGGCCGACGTGGTGGCGATGATCGGTACCTACGACCTGGTGTTCGGCGAGGTTGACCGGTAATGCCATCCGCCACGCCAACGCCCGCTGCAGGCAGCCGGCGCAAGCCGGCGCCGCAGTTTCTGGAATTTCACGTTATGCATTTCGCTGAGGTCGGCCGATGAAGGCGACAGGTAATTTCGAGGCGGCGCGCGACGTCGACCCGATGGTGGTGCTGAGCGACAAGACCCGCGCTCACATCGATCACTGGCTGTCCAAGTTCCCGCCGGACCGCAAGCGCTCTGCCGTGCTGCAGGGCCTGCATGCGGCCCAGGAGCAGAACGAGGGCTGGCTGACCGACGAACTGATCGCCGGCGTGGCCAAGTACCTCGACCTGCCGCCGGTGTGGGCCTACGAGGTCGCCAGCTTCTACTCGATGTTCGAGACCGAGAAGGTGGGCCGCAACAACGTGGCCATCTGCACCAACATCAGCTGCTGGCTCAATGGCGCCGAGGACATCGTCCGCCATTGCGAGAAGAAGCTGGGCATCAAGCACGGTGAATCGACCCCGGACGGCCGCGTCTACCTCAAGCGCGAGGAAGAGTGCCTGGCCGGTTGTGGCGGCGCGCCGATGATGGTCATCAACGGTCACTACCATGAGCGTCTGACCCTGGAAAAGGTCGACGAGCTGCTGGACGGGCTGGAGTAAGGGCATGGCACATCACCACGAATCCAAGGGTCCGGTCGGCCCCGCGCCGCTGCCGCACCAGGTGGTCTACACCACCCTGCATTACGACACCCCGTGGTCGTACGAAAGCTACCTGAAGACCGGTGGCTACGCCGCCCTGCGCAAGATCCTCGAAGAGAAGATCCCGCCGGAGCAGGTCATCGAGATGGTCAAGGCCTCGGGCCTGCGTGGCCGCGGTGGCGCAGGCTTCCCGACCGGCCTGAAGTGGTCCTTCATGCCCAAGGGCAACATGCAGAAGTACATCCTCTGCAACTCGGACGAATCCGAGCCGGGCACCTGCAAGGATCGCGACATCCTGCGCTACAACCCGCATTCGGTGGTGGAGGGCATGGCGATCGCCTGCTACGCCACCGGTTCGACCGTGGGTTACAACTACCTGCGCGGTGAGTTCCACCACGAGCCGTTCGAGCACTTCGAGCAGGCCCTGGCCGACGCCTATGCAAATGGCTGGCTGGGCAAGAACGTGATGGGCTCGGGCGTGGACATCGACATCTACGGTGCGCTGGGCGCCGGCGCGTACATCTGCGGCGAAGAAACCGCGCTGATGGAATCGCTGGAGGGCAAGAAGGGCCAGCCGCGCTACAAGCCGCCGTTCCCGGCCAACTTCGGTCTGTACGGCAAGCCGTCGACGATCAACAACACCGAAACCTATGGTTCGGTGCCGGCGATCATCCGCAACGGTCCGGAGTGGTTCAAGGGTCTGAGCCTGACCGCCAACGGCGGTCCGAAGTGCTTCTCGGTGTCCGGCTGCGTGCAGAACGGCGGCAACTTCGAAGTGCCGCTGGGCACCAAGTTCCACGACCTGCTGGAAATGGCCGGTGGCCTGCGTCCGGGCCGCACCCTCAAGGGCGCGATCCCGGGCGGCGTGTCGATGCCGGTACTGACCGCGGCCGAGCTGCAGGATCTGCCGATGGACTACGACACCATCCGTGCGCTGGGCTCCGGCCTGGGTTCGGGTGCGATCGTGGTGCTCGACGACAGCGTCTGCTGCGTCAAGTTCGCCTGCCGCATCAGCCAGTTCTTCCACAAGGAATCGTGCGGCCAGTGCACCCCGTGCCGTGAAGGCACCGGCTGGATGCACCGCGTGCTGGAGCGCATCGTCGCCGGCAAGGCCACGATGGAAGACCTGCACCAGCTGAAGGCGGTGGCCGGCCAGATCGAAGGCCACACCATCTGTGCGTTCGGTGAAGCGGCTGCATGGCCCATCCAGGGCTTCCTGCGCCAGTTCTGGGACGAATTCGAGTACTACATCGTCAACGGTCATTCGATGGTTGACGGCAAGAAGGTGGAGGCAGCCGCCGCATGAGCGCGCAACCCGTAAACCCGAACGTGCCACCGGATCACGTGACCATCGAAATCGATGGCAAGTCGCTGGTCGTGCCCAAGGGTTCGATGATCATCCAGGCGGCCGACAAGGCCGGCATTTCGATTCCGCGCTTCTGCTACCACGAGAAGCTGCCGATCGCCGCCAACTGCCGCATGTGCCTGGTGGACGTGGAAAAGTCGCCGAAGCCGGCGCCGGCCTGTGCCACCCCGGTGATGGATGGCATGAAGGTCGCCACCCGCAGCGAGAAGGCACTGAAGTTCCAGCGCTCGGTGATGGAGTTCCTGCTCATCAACCACCCGCTGGACTGCCCGATCTGCGATCAGGGCGGCGAGTGCGAGCTGCAGGACGTGTCGCTGGGCTATGGCCGTTCGGTCAGCCGCTTCAACGAGCGCAAGCGCGTGGTGCCGGACGAGGACATGGGCCCGCTGGTCGCCACCGAGATGACCCGCTGCATCCAGTGCACCCGCTGCGTCCGCTTCACCGCCGACGTTGCCGGTACCTACGAGCTGGGTGGCATGTACCGCGGTGAGAACCTGCAGATCGGTACCTTCGACGGCAAGCCGCTGACCACCGAGCTGTCCGGCAACGTCGTCGACGTCTGCCCGGTCGGCGCGCTGACCAACAAGGTGTTCCAGTTCCGCGCCCGCCCGTGGGAACTGACTGCGCGCGAATCGCTGGGTTACCACGACGCGATGGGTTCGAACCTGTTCCTGCACGTGCGTCGCGGCGAAGTGCTGCGCACCGTGCCGCGCGACAACGAAGCGGTGAACGAGTGCTGGCTGTCCGACCGTGACCGCTACTCGCACCAGGGCCTGTACAGCGAAGACCGTGCGGTCAAGCCGCTGCGCAAGGTCAATGGCGAGTGGAAGGAAGTGAGCTGGGCCGAAGGCCTGGCCGCGGCCGCCGAGATCCTCAAGGCCAACCAGGGCGACAACCTGGGCGTGCTGGTGCACCCGTCCACCTCGAACGAGGAAGGCGCGCTGCTGGCCCGCCTGGCCAAGGGCCTGGGCTCGAGCAACATCGACCACCGCATCAACAACCGCGATTTCTCCGACGCCGCAACCGCCGAAGTGTTCGGCCTGCCGCTCGCCGAGATCGAAGGCGCCGACCGCATCGTCGTTCTGGGCAGCAACATCCGCCACGAACTGCCGCTGCTGCACGCCCGCCTGCGCAAGGCGCAGACCACCAACGGCGCGAAGATCCACGTCGTCAACCCGGTGGACTTCGACTTCGCCTTCAGCATCGCCGGCAAGCAGATCGTCGCGCCGTCGAAGTTCGTCGACGCGCTGGCCAACGCCGAGCTGCGTTCGGCGGTGCAGGGCGGCAACAACACCGTGCTGATCGTCGGTGGCATCGCCGAAAACCATCCGCAGGCTGCCGCGATCCGCGCCGCCGCGCGTGACTTCGCCGCTGCGACCGGTGCCAAGCTGTGCCGCATCCCGCAGGGTGCCAACGCCGTTGGCCTGACCCGCGCAGGCGTGCTGCCGGCCGGCAAGGACGTCGCCGCAATGCTGGCGCAGCCGCGCCAGGCCTACGTGGTGTACGGCCTGGAGCCGGGTCTGGACTTCGCCGACGCCCCCGCCGCGCGCAAGGCGCTGGTCGGCGCCAAGGTGGTGGCCTTCAGCCAGTTCGCCTGCGTCTCCACCCGCGACGTTGCCGACGTGATCCTGCCGATCGGTGCGCTGCCGGAAATCGACGCCACCCTGACCAACCTCGATGGTCGCGAGCAGTCGGCGCGTGCCGGCGGCAAGCTGCCGGGCGAGGCCCGTGAGGGCTGGCGCGTGCTGCGCGCCCTGGGCGGTGAGCTGGCGGTAGCCGGTTTCGACTTCACCGACCTGGCCGGCCTGCGCGCCAGCCTGGCCCCGGTGTCGGTCGCCGTTGCCGCCTCGGCACAGCCGGTGGTTGCCGGCGAAGGCCTGGAAGTGGCTTCGACCGCCGCGATCTACCGCACCGATGCGGTGGTCCGTCGCGCCCCGGCGCTGCAGTCGCATCCGCTCAACAACGCCCCGCGCATCGTGCTGAACGCTGAAGATGCCGCTCGCCTGCAGCTGCAGGAAGGGCAGATGGCCAAGGTCGGCACCGATGCCGGCAAGGCCACCCTGCCGGTGGTGATCGACGCCCGCGTCGCTGCGGGTTCGGTCTGGATTGAATCGGGCCACGGCGCGACCGCGCCGCTGGGTGCCGCTCGCGTAACGGTGGTGGCTGCATGAACGAATTGCTGTTGAACGCGGTCGATCCGCTGCACCAGTGGCTGCTTGGCCTCGGTGACATCGGCGCGCTGATCTGGATCATCCTGAAGATCCTGGTGATCACCGTTCCGGTGATCATCTCGGTGGCCTTCTACGTGGTCTGGGAACGCAAGCTGATCGGCTGGATGCACGTCCGCCACGGCCCGATGTACGTGGGCATGGGCATCTTCCAGGCCTTCGCCGACGTCTTCAAGCTGCTGTTCAAGGAAGTGGTCCAACCGAGCAGCGCCAACAAGGCGATCTACCTGCTGGCCCCGCTGATCACCCTGGCTCCGGCCTTCGCGGCCTGGTCGGTGGTCCCCTTCGATTCGCAGATCGTGCTGTCCAACGCCAACGCCGGCCTGCTGTACCTGCTGGCGATGACCTCGCTGGGCATCTACGGCATCATCCTGGCCGGTTGGGCATCCAACTCGAAGTATGCGTTCCTGGGTGCGATGCGCGCCTCGGCGCAGATGATCAGCTACGAAATCGCCATGGGCTTCGCCCTGGTCGGCGTGATGATCGCGTCGGGCAGCCTGAACCTGAGCAACATCGTGATGGCGCAGGCTGGCAATTCCGGTTTCTTCGACTGGTTCCTGCTGCCGCTGTTCCCGCTGTTCGTCATCTACTGGGTGTCGGGCGTTGCCGAAACCAACCGCGCGCCGTTCGACGTGGTGGAAGGTGAATCGGAAATCGTCGCTGGCCACATGGTCGAGTACTCGGGCGGTGCGTTCGCGCTGTTCTTCCTGGCCGAATACGCCAACATGATCCTGATCAGCTTCCTGATCTCGATCTTCTTCCTCGGCGGCTGGCTGAGCCCCATCCAGGGCTGGGTCAACTTCGGCGACGTCTCGCCGCTGGTCGACTGGATCTGGAAGGGCGGTGCACCGTGGCTGTTCGTCAAGGTGTTCTTCTTCGCCAGTGCCTACATCTGGTTCCGTGCCAGCTTCCCGCGCTTCCGCTATGACCAGATCATGCGCCTGGGCTGGAAGGTCTTCATCCCGCTGGCCATTCTGTGGATCGCGGTTACCGCCGTCATGGTGTTCTTCGGCGTGATTCAAAAGGGCGTCTAAGTGATGAACAGGATTACCCATTACTTCAAGAGCCTGCTGCTGCTCGAACTGCTGGGCGGCCTTTGGCTGACGCTGAAGTACAGCTTCAAGCCCAAGTACACGATGATGTACCCGATGGAGAAGTTCCCGCAGTCGCCGCGCTTCCGTGGACTGCACGCCCTGCGCCGTTACCCCAACGGTGAAGAGCGCTGCATCGCCTGCAAGCTGTGTGAAGCGGTGTGCCCTGCATTGGCCATCACCATCGACTCGGCCAAGCGCGAAGACGGCACCCGCCGTACCACGCGCTATGACATCGATCTGTTCAAGTGCATCTTCTGCGGCTTCTGCGAAGAAAGCTGCCCGGTGGACTCGATCGTCGAAACCCACATCCTCGAGTATCACTTCGAGAATCGTGGCGAAAACATCGTTACCAAGCCGCAGCTGCTGGCCCTGGGCGACCGTCTCGAGTCCGAGATCGCCGAGCGTCGCGCCGCCGATGCCGCTTACCGCTGAGGTCGAGAGATGGATTGGGTAAATATCGCTTTCTGGGTGTTCGCCATCGCGGCAACGGTTTCGGCCGGTGCGGTGATCAGCGTGCGCAACCCGGTTCACGCCGTGCTCTGCCTGGTGCTGACCTTCTTCTCCATTGCCTGCGTGTGGCTGCTGGTCGGCGCCGAGTTCCTCGGCGTGGCGCTGGTGCTGGTCTACGTCGGCGCGGTGATGGTGCTGTTCCTGTTCGTGGTGATGATGCTCGACATCGACCCCACCAAGCTGCGTGAGGGCTGGGTCCGCTACCTGCCGGTCGGTCTCATTGTTGCCGTGGCGATGCTGGTGCAGATGCTGATCCTGATCGGCGTGAAGGGCAGGGCGGTCAACCCGTTCCCGGCCGACAACGCCGCCGCGGTCGCTGCCGACAGCTCCAACGTCACCTGGCTGGCGCGTACGCTGTTCACCGAGTACCTGCTGCCGTTCGAGTTCGCCGCCGTCATCCTGACCGTGGCCGTGGTTGCCGCCGTGATGCTGACCCTGCGCCGCCGTACCGGCGTGAAGAGCCAGAACCCGGGTGAGCAGACCATGGTCAAGGCCGGCCAGCGCCTGCGCATGGTCAAGATGGGCGCCGAAGCGCCGGTCGTGCACAGCAACAGCAAGCCGGCCGCCGGCGAGGAGACCCAGCCGTGATTACCCTTGGCCACATCCTTGCGCTGGGCGCGGTGCTGTTCGCCATCAGCCTGGCCGGCATCTTCCTCAACCGGAAGAACGTCATCGTCCTGCTGATGTCGATCGAACTGATGCTGCTGTCGGTGAACATCAACTTCGTCGGCTTCTCGCGTCAGCTGGGCGATCCGTCCGGCCAGCTGTTCGTGTTCTTCATCCTGACCGTCGCCGCCGCGGAAGCCGCCATCGGCCTGGCGATCCTGGTGACCCTGTTCCGTACCCGCCGCACGATCAATGTCGGCGAAGTCGATTCGTTGAAGGGCTGATCCACAGATGGAAATCACTCTCTCCAAGAGTCTGTTGATCGCAGTGGTGCTTGCACCGCTGTTCGGCAGCATCATCGCCGGCCTGTTCGGTCGCCAGGTCAAGCGCTTCGGCGCGCAGACCATCACCATCCTCGGCGTCGCGGTTGCCTGCGGCCTGTCGATGTACACGCTCTACCAGTTGCTGTGGGGCGGCGCGCAGCCGTTCAACCAGAACATCTACACGTTCTTCGAAGTCGGCCAGTACTCGGCCCACGTCGGTTTCATGGTCGACAAGCTGACCGCGATGATGATGGTGGTGGTGACCTTCGTGTCGCTGCTGGTCCACATCTACACGATCGGCTACATGCAGGACGATCCGGGCTACCAGCGGTTCTTCAGCTACATCTCGCTGTTCACCTTCTCGATGCTCACCCTGGTGATGAGCAACAACTTCCTGCAGCTGTTCTTCGGCTGGGAAGCGGTGGGCCTGGTGTCGTACCTGCTGATCGGCTTCTGGTTCAAGCGCCCGACCGCGATCTTCGCCAACATGAAGGCGTTCCTGGTCAACCGCGTCGGTGACTTCGGCTTCCTGCTGGGTATCGCCGGCGTGCTGTGGGTGTTCGGCACCCTGGACTACTCGCAGGTGTTCTCGCAGGCCGGCATGCTGGCTGACCCGCGCGCCCAGCTGCAGATCTGGGACGGCACGATCCTGGGCATGCAGCTGCTGAACGAGCCGGTGATCTGGTCGATCGCCACCGTCATCTGCATCTGCCTGTTCATCGGCGCCATGGGCAAGTCGGCCCAGGTCCCGCTGCACGTGTGGCTGCCGGACTCGATGGAAGGCCCGACCCCGATCTCGGCACTGATCCACGCCGCGACGATGGTGACCGCCGGTATCTTCATGGTCACCCGCATGTCGCCGCTGTTCGAGCTGTCGCAGACGGCGCTGAACTTCGTGCTGTTCATCGGTGCCACCACCGCGTTCTTCACCGGCCTGATCGGCATCGTGCAGAACGACATCAAGCGCGTCGTCGCGTACTCCACGCTGTCGCAGCTGGGCTACATGACGGTTGCACTGGGCGTGTCGGCGTACTCGGCCGCCGTGTTCCACCTGATGACCCACGCTTTCTTCAAGGCGCTGCTGTTCCTGGGTGCCGGCTCGGTCATCATCGCGATGCACCACGAGCAGGACATGCGCAAGATGGGCGGCCTGCGCAAGTACATGCCGATCACCTTCGTCACCATGTGGATCGGTACCCTGGCCCTGGTCGGTACGCCGTTCTTCTCCGGCTTCTACTCGAAGGACACCATCATCGAGGCGGCCGAGATCCACGCCCACATGCAGAACAGCTGGGTGGCCACCTATGGCTACTGGGCGGTGCTGGGTGGCGTGCTGGTGACCAGCTTCTACAGCTTCCGCCTGCTGTTCATGACCTTCCACGGCAAGGAGCGTTTCCGCGACGCGCACGACGATCATGGCCACGGCCATGACGATCACCACGCCGCCGATGCCCACCATGGCGATGCCCATGACGACCACGGCCATGGCCACGGTCCGCATGAGCCGCATGAAACCCCGTGGGTGGTGACCCTGCCGCTGATCCTGCTGGCCATCCCGTCGATCGCCATCGGTTTCTTCAGCATCGGTCCGATGCTGCACGGCACCGACTGGGCCGGCAACCATGCGCACGAGGCGATCAAGGGCCAGGCGCAGACGTTCTTCACCGGCATCGTCGACTTCTACGATCCGGCCAAGAACACCGTCGCGTTCCTGGGTGAAGAGTTCCATGGCCCGGTCGCGTTCGCGCTGCACGGCATGATGCTGCCGCCGTTCTGGCTGACCCTGGCGGGCTTCCTGCTGGCTGCGCTGTTCTACCTGTGGAAGCCGGACCTCTCGGGCAAGGCACGCAAGACCTTCGCCCCGATCGTTTCGGTGCTGGAAAACAAGTACGGCTTCGACAAGCTGTGGATCGATGGCTTTGCCGGTGGCAGCGTCAAGCTGGGCAAGGTCTCGCGCTGGATCGACAGCAACATCGTCGACGGCGTGGTCAATCTCTCGGCACGTGTTGTGGACGTTGCAGCCGGCGTGCTGCGTCGTACCCAATCCGGTTTCCTCTATCACTACGCCTTCGCGATGATCATCGGCCTGATTGCCCTGCTGGGCGTGCTGATGCATTACCTGCGTTGATGACCTGTACGGAATAAGAAGACGTGTCGAACTGGCCTCTACTCAGTGTCCTCATCTGGCTGCCGATCATCGGTGGCGCCCTGATCCTTGCGATCCGTGATGCACAGACTGCCCGCTGGGCGTCGCTGGGCGTCGCGGTGCTCACCTTCGTTGCAAGCCTCTCGCTGCTGAGCGGCTACAACGCGGGCATCGACGGCCTGCAGTTCGTCGAGACCCATGCCTGGATCCCGGCGTACAAGATCGGCTACAACCTGGGCGTGGACGGCATTGCCGTGGCGCTGATCCTGCTGACCACCCTGGTCAGCGTGCTTGCCCTGATCGGCGCCTGGAGCGCCATCGACAAGCGCGTCAACCAGTACGTGGCGGCCTTCCTGATCCTGGAAGGCGTCACCGTCGGCATCTTCGCCGCGACGGACGCGATGCTGTTCTACGTGTTCTTCGAAGCCATGCTGATCCCGATGTTCCTGATCATCGGTGTCTGGGGTGGCCCGCGCCGCATCTACGCAGCACTGAAGTTCTTCCTGTACACCTTCCTCGGCTCGGTGCTGATGCTGGTGGCGCTGATCTACCTGTACATGAAGGGCGGCAGCTTCCAGCTGGCCGACCTGTACGCGCTGCCGCTGTCGGCCAAGGAACAGACCTGGATCTTCTTTGCCTTCCTGATCGCCTTCGCGGTCAAGGTGCCGATGTTCCCGGTCCACACCTGGCTGCCGGATGCCCACGTGGAAGCGCCGACCGCCGGTTCGGTGATCCTGGCCGCCATCGCCCTGAAGATCGGTGGCTACGGCTTCCTGCGCTTCAACCTGCCGATCGTCCCGGACGCGTCGCAGGAATGGGCCTGGCTGGTGATCGCGCTGTCGCTGATCGCGGTGATCTACGTCGGCCTGGTCGCCCTGGTGCAGGACGACATGAAGAAGCTGATCGCCTATTCGTCGATCGCGCACATGGGCTTCGTCACCCTGGGCACCTTCATCGCCCTGTGGCTGGTGCGTGAAGCCGGCAACGCCGATGCTGCCCGCCTGGGCCTGCAGGGCGCCATGGTGCAGATGATCTCGCACGGCTTCGTGTCCGGTGCGATGTTCTCCTGTGTCGGCGTGCTGTACGACCGCATGCACAGCCGCCGCATCGCCGATTACGGCGGCGTGGTCAACGTGATGCCGTGGTTCGCCACCTTCGCCATGCTGTTCTTCATGGCCAATGCGGGCCTGCCGGGCACCAGCGGTTTCGTCGGCGAGTTCATGGTCATCCTGTCGGCCTTCCAGCGTAATCCGTGGATCGCACTGGGCGCGGCCACCACCCTGATCATCGGCGCCGCCTACACCCTGTGGCTGTACAAGCGCATCTTCTTCGGCGAAGTGGCCAACAGCCACGTGGCCGAACTGAAGGACATCAACGGCCGCGAATGGCTGGTGCTGGGCGTGTTCGCCATCGGCGTGCTGGCCCTGGGCATCTACCCCAAGCCGCTGACCGACCTGATGGAGCCCTCGATCGCGAAGCTGGCGATGCAGATCGCATCCAGCAAGCTGCTGTAATTCCAGGATTTGATGATGACCACCTCGCCGCTGCTGCCATTGACCGCCGCTGACCTGCCACCGCTCGCTCCCGAGCTGGTGCTGATCGGCAGCGCCTTCGCCCTGATGATCCTCGACCTGTTCGTCAGCAACCGGAACAAGATCGTCACCCACCTGTTCTCGCTCGCTGCGCTGGCCGTGGTGCTGTTCATGCTGGCCACCGGCGTGGGCGGGCAGGGCGAGGTCTTCCATGGCATGTTCGTGCGCGATACCGCCGCGGACGTGATGAAGACCGGGATCGTGCTGCTCAGCGGCCTGACCCTGGTCTACGGCTGGCGCTACCTGCGTGACCGCAACCTGTTCCAGGGCGAGATCCCGGTGCTGATCCTGTTCGGCACCGCCGGCATGATGATCCTGGTCTCGGCCGGCAGCCTGCTGATGGTCTACCTGGGCCTGGAACTGCTGGCGCTGTGCTCCTACGCACTGGTTGCCAGCAACCGTGAGAACGGTCTGGCCTCAGAAGCGGCGATGAAGTACATCGTGCTGGGTTCGCTGGCCTCGGGCCTGCTGCTGTACGGCATGTCGCTGATCTACGGCGCCACCGGCAGCCTCCACCTGGACGTCATCCGCGAGGCCATCCCGCACTCGGAAGAGCGCGTGCTGCTGATCACCGGTGCGGTGTTCATGATCGCCGGCGTCGCCTTCAAGCTGGGTGCCGCACCGTTCCACATGTGGCTGCCGGACGTGTACCAGGGTGCTCCGGCACCGATCGCACTGTTCATCAGCTCGGCGCCGAAGCTGGCCGCCTTCGGCATGGCCTACCGCCTGCTGGAAATGGGCGTGGGTCCGCTGTCGACTGAGCTGCAGCTGCTGATCGCCGGCCTGGCCGCGGTCTCGCTGGTCATCGGCAACCTGATGGCCATCGCGCAGAGCAACCTCAAGCGCATGCTGGCATTCTCCACCGTCTCGCACATCGGCTTCCTGCTGATGGGCATCGCCGGTGGTGGCGCGCAGGGCTATGCCGCCGCGCTGTTCTACGCACTGGCCTACGCCATCATGTCCACCGCCGCCTTCGGCGCGATCATCGCGCTGTCGCGTGCCGGTTTCGAAGCCGAGAACATCGAGGACTTCAAGGGCCTCAATGCCCGCAACCCGTGGATGGCCGGCCTGGTGCTGTGCATCATGGCGTCGCTGGCCGGCATTCCGCCGTTCCTGGGCTTCTGGACCAAGCTGGCGGTGCTGGGCGCGGCCGTCAACGGGGGCCTGCTGTGGCTGGCCATCCTCGGCGTGCTGTGTGCCGTGGTCGGCTGCTTCTACTACCTGCGCGTCATCAAGGTCATGTACTTCGATGAGCCGGTGGGCGAGGCCATGCCGCGCAGCAACGACCGCGTGCTGGGCCTGGTGCTGGGCGTGAACGCGCTGGCGCTGCTGGCGCTGGGCCTGGCCTGGAACCCGATCATGGTCTGGTGCCAGCAGGCATTTGCGCATCTTGCATAAAAGTTGACACAAAGCTGCGCGATTCGTGTAATATGCGCAGCCTGAGTTGTCACTGCAGCGGTTCAGCCAGAACATCGTTGCGGTAGCCCTCCTCGAAAGAGAGCAGGGCAGCAGTTCAAACACTTCCGGTGCGGGGTGGAGCAGTCTGGCAGCTCGTCGGGCTCATAACCCGAAGGTCGCAGGTTCAAATCCTGCCCCCGCTACCAACTTCAGATCGGCGCCAACCGGTTTGATGAATGAGGGAAGGCTTGCAGGTTTTGAAGTTATGCCTCATAATTCCGCTTCTGATGCGGGGTGGAGCAGTCTGGCAGCTCGTCGGGCTCATAACCCGAAGGTCGCAGGTTCAAATCCTGCCCCCGCTACCAAGTAAAGAGATCGCCTTCGAAGTCCTGCTTCGAAGGCGTTTTTCTTTGGGTGGCTGCGTCGTTTCTGCGTGATCGGGGTCAGCTCCCTTTTCCGCGGGAAAGGGGGCTGACCCCAGGTCCGCACCTTGCACCAGCGCGGTGCAGCCGCTATCATCAGCGGCCTAGCAGTACCCCTGAAGGCGGCCTCCCGGCGGGAGTCCGGACCCGGAAGGAGGGCCGCAACCGGCAGGCACTGCAGGTTGCAACCGGAATCCAGTCACCGGAGTCTTTCCGGAAAAGGGGCCCAGCGGGCCCTTTGTCGTTTCCGGGGCGTCATGTTTTCACGCCGGCCAAGGCCGGCACCCAACCAAGAGATCAAGGCAGGCTGTGAGCGACAAGGCAACCGACATCGCGAATCTGCTCGCCCCGACCGTTGTGTCGCTGGGCCTGGAGCTGCTGGGCGTTGAGTATCTGCCGGCCCCCGGCGGTGCGACCCTGCGCCTTTACATCGACGTGCCGCTGGCTGAACAGCCCGAGCGCATCATCAATGTCGACGACTGCGAGCGGGTCAGCCGCGAAGTGTCGGCGCAGCTGGACGTCGAAGACCCGATCAGCGGCAATTACACGCTGGAAGTGTCCTCGCCGGGCGTGGATCGCCCGCTGTTCAACCTGGAGCAGTTCGCTCGCCACCAGGGTGAATCGGCCAAGGTCACGCTGAAGCTGCCGCAGGACAACCGTCGTCGCCTGCAGGGCCGTATCGAAGCGACCGACGAGGCCGCAGGCACCATCACCTTCATCGTCGACAAGACCGAAGTGGTGGTGTCGGCCGACAACATCGACAAGGCACGGATCATGCCCGACTGGGTGGCGCTGGGGCTGGCCCCGAGCAAGCCGACCGGTCCGGCACCGAAGCGTCCGAAGCCGAACACGAATTCTTCTTCCAACGAGCCGGCGGCAAAGAAGCCGCGCGCGGAGTGAGCCAATGAGCAAGGAACTGTTGCTGGTAGTCGACGCGGTCGCCAACGAGAAGGGCGTGCCGCGTGAAGTGATCTTCGATGCCATCGAGGCCGCCCTGGCCTCGGCAGCGAAGAAGCGCTATCCCGACGAGGAAGTGCTGACCCGCGTGGTCATCGACCATAAGGATGGCAGCTACGAAACCTTCCGTCGCTGGGAAGTGGTGGCCGATGACGTGGTCATGGAATCGCCGGACCGCCAGATCCGCCTGATGGACGCCGTCGATGAAGCCGAAGGCGTGGACGTCGGCGACTACATCGAAGAGCAGATCGAGAACCCGGACTTCGGCCGCATTGCCGCCCAGGCCGCCAAGCAGGTCATCGTCCAGCGCGTGCGCGAAGCCGAGCGCCAGCAGGTCGTGGATGCATGGAAGGATCGCGTGGGTGAGCTGATCACCGGTGTGGTCAAGCGCGCCGAGCGCGGCAACATCTATGTCGACCTCGGTGGCAACGCCGAAGGCTTCATCCCGAAGGACAAGGGCATTCCGCGCGACGTGCTGCGCGCCGGTGACCGCGTGCGCGGCTACCTGGCCGAAGTCCGTTCGGAACCGCGTGGCCCGCAGCTGTTCATCAGCCGCGCCGCCCCGGAATTCATGATCGAGCTGTTCAAGCTGGAAGTGCCGGAAGTCGGCCAGGGCCTGGTGGAAATCAAGGCCTGCGCCCGCGATCCGGGCGACCGCGCCAAGATCGCCGTGCTCGCCCACGACCAGCGCACCGATCCGATCGGTGCCTGCATCGGCATGCGCGGTTCGCGCGTGCAGGCCGTGTCCAACGAGCTCAATGGCGAGCGCGTGGACATCGTGCTGTGGAACGACAACCCGGCCAACTTCGTCATCAACGCGATGGCGCCGGCCGAAGTGCAGTCGATCATCGTCGATGAAGACAAGCACTCGATGGACCTGGCCGTTGCCGAAGACCGCCTGGCCCAGGCGATCGGCAAGGGCGGCCAGAACGTGCGCCTGGCCAGCCGCCTGACCGGCTGGCAGCTCAACGTGATGACCCAGGACCAGGTCACCGCCAAGTCGGAGGCCGAGCAGGCTTCGGCCCGCCAGCTGTTCATGGACAAGCTGGAAGTGGACGAGGAAATCGCCGGCATCCTGGTGAGCGAAGGCTTCGGCACCGTCGAGGAAATCGCATATGTCCCGGTCGGCGAACTGCTGGCCGTGGAAGGTTTCGACGAAGACATCGTCGAAGAGCTGCGCGCTCGTGCCCGCGATGCGCTGCTCAATGAGGCCCTGGCAGTCGAGGAAGGCCTTGAAGACGGCCAGCCGGCGCAGGATCTGCTGTCCCTGAAGGGCATGGACGAAGCCACCGCGTATGCGCTGGCCGGCCACGGCGTGCGCACCAGTGAGGACCTGTCCGACCTGGCCGCCGACGAGGTCATGGACTTCGGCATCGAAGGGCTGGATCAGGCGCGCGCCGCTGCGCTGATCCTGGCCGCACGTGCCGAGGAGATCGCCCGACTGGAACGCGGCGAATGAGCCGGCAATGAACAGGGCCCTGAGCCGCTCAGGGCGTAGAATCCGCGCCACCTCCAGATGCGGGGGGGCGCCCACAAGATCATAGGATCCGAATGTCGCAGCAAACCACCATCCGCAAGCTTGCCGAACTGGTCAACACGCCGGTCGAAAAACTGCTGGAACAGCTGGCCGGTGCCGGCATGAAGTTCAGCGGTCCCGACCAGGTCGTGACCAGCACCGAGAAGGTGAAGCTCCTGGGCTTCCTTCGTCGTTCGCACGGCAAGCCCGAGCAGGCCCCGGAAGAAACTGATCAGTCTGCAAAGAAGATCACGCTCAACCGCCGGAAACAGCAGGAAGTGACGGTCAGTTCCGGTCGCAGCAAGACGACCGTGAATGTCGAGGTGCGCCAGAAGCGTACCTACGTCAAGGATGGTGCTCGCGCCATGACCCCGGACGAAGAGCGCGCCGACATCCTGCGCAAGCTGGAAGAGTCGCGTGCGCGCAACCTTGCCGAACAGCAGGCCCTGGCCGAGAAGGATCGTCTGCGCGACGAAGCCATCGTCCGTGCCCGTGAGGAAGAGGTTGCGGCCAAGGAACGCGCAGAGGCCGAGAAGAAGGCCGCCGAGGAAGCTGCGGCCGCCGCCAAGGCTGCCGAGGCGCTGGCGGCCAGCAAGCCCAAGCGCGCTCCGATCGATGAAACCGCGCCGCGCCCGCCGCGTGCTCCGGCCGCCGCTCCGGCTGCGCCGCGCAGCGCTCCGCCGCCGCCGCGCAACGACGACCGCAACAACCGCAGTGCGCCGCGCAACGAGCGTGGCCCGGGCGACCGTTTCGCCGGCCAGATGCACCTGTCGGCTGCCGACCGCGCGCGTCGTGGCAACAGCAACAACAGCAACACCCGTGGTCGTCCGGGCGGGCGTAACCAGGCCGGTGGCCGTCGAGACATGTCGCGCGGTGGCAACAATGCAGGTCCGCACGCCTTCGAGCGTCCGACCGCGCCGGTGGTGCGTGAAGTGGCGATCGGCGACACGATCACCGTGGCCGACCTGGCGCAGAAGCTCGCGCTGAAGGGCGGCGAGGTGGTCAAGGCGCTGTTCAAGATGGGCGTGATGGCCACCATCACCCAGTCCATCGACCATGACACCGCCGCGCTGGTGACCGAGGAACTCGGCCACAAGGCGATCCGCGCCAACGACAACGACGCCGAAGACGCGCTGCTGGCCTCGACCGGTGAAAACCAGGGCGAAGCCACCCAGCGTCCGCCGGTGGTCACCATCATGGGTCACGTCGACCACGGCAAGACCTCGCTGCTGGATTACATCCGCCGCACCAAGGTCGCCACCGGCGAAGCCGGCGGCATCACCCAGCACATCGGTGCCTACCACGTGGATACGCCGAAGGGCGTGATCAGCTTCCTGGATACCCCGGGCCATGCTGCCTTCACCTCGATGCGTGCGCGTGGTGCCAAGCTGACCGACATCGTGGTGCTGGTCGTGGCCGCCGATGACGGCGTCATGCCGCAGACCAAGGAAGCGATCCAGCACGCCCGTTCGGCGGGTGTGCCGCTGATCGTGGCGATCAACAAGATCGACAAGTCCGACGCCGATCCGATGCGGGTCAAGAATGAGCTGCTGTCCGAACAGGTCGTGTCTGAAGACTTCGGTGGTGACACCCAGATGGTGGAGATCTCGGCCAAGACCGGCCTGGGCATCGACGACCTGCTGGACGCCATCTCGATCCAGGCCGAACTGCTGGAACTGAAGGCCGTCGATGAAGGCCGCGCCTCGGGCGTGGTGATCGAATCGTCGCTGGACAAGGGCCGTGGCCCGGTTGCTACCGTGCTGGTGCAGCAGGGCCGCCTGAAAAAGGGCGATTACCTGGTGTGCGGCATCCAGTACGGCCGCGTGCGTGCGCTGTTCGACGAGACAGGCAAGCAGCCGGAGTTCGCCGGTCCGTCCATCCCGGTGCAGGTCTTGGGCCTGTCCGGCGTGCCGGAAGCCGGTGACGACTTCGTGGTGGTCGAGGACGAGCGCCTGGCCAAGGACGTTGCCCAGCAGCGCGAGACCAAGCGTCGTGAATCGCGCCTGGTCGCCACCGCTGGCAGCCGCATGGAAGACATCATGGCGACCCTGGGCAAGGGCGAGGGCCAGCAGGTCCTCAACCTGGTCATCAAGGCCGACGTGCAGGGTTCGGTGCAGGCGCTGAGCCAGGCGCTGGTCGCGCTGTCCAACGAAGACATCCGCATCAACGTGATCCACTCCGGCGTGGGCGGCATCACCGAATCGGACGCCAACTCGGCGGCCGCTTCGAAGGCCACCGTCATCGGCTTCAACGTGCGTGCGGACGCTTCGGCCCGTCGCATCATCGAATCCAACGGCGTCGATCTGCGTTACTTCTCGATCATCTATGACGTGATCGATCAGGTGAAGCAGGTGGCTTCCGGTCTGCTGGGCGTGGAGATCCGCGAAGAGATCATCGGTATCGCCGAGGTCCGCGACGTTTTCCGCAGCTCCAAGCTGGGCGCCGTGGCCGGCTCGATGGTCATCGAGGGCGTGGTCAAGCGCAACAAGCCGATCCGCGTGCTGCGCGACAGCGTGGTGATCTTCGAGGGCGAGCTGGAATCGCTGCGTCGCTTCAAGGAGAACGTCGAGGAAGTCCGCAACGGTACCGAATGCGGTATCGCGGTGAAGGCCTACAACGACGTCAAGCCGGGCGACCAGATCGAGTGCTTCGAGCGTATCGAAGTGCCGCGCACCCTGTAATGCTGCAAGGTGGCCCGACCAACGGTCGGGCCCCACCCTGGACCTGTAGCGGCCCGCCCGTTGGGGGGGGGCCCACGAGAACAAGGGTGCGCC
>NZ_JAWIRR010000010.1:0-55313 GCF_036320065.1 Stenotrophomonas sp. SMYL8 | reverse complement strand
GGGCTGGGCGGCCCCCCTAGCTCGGCCCCCCCCACCTCTACGTGCTCCAGGGGGCCCCCCCCCCCGGGGGGCCCCCACCATGGACCTGTAGCGCCCGACCGTTGGTCGGGCGACAATCGAATCAAAGGTAGCGCCCGACCGTTGGTCGGGCGACAACTGAACCAAGAGCTCCTCGTGCCCAAGACTTTCCATCGAACCGACCGTGTCTCCGCCCAGCTGCGCCGTGAACTCGGCACCCTGGTGCACAACGCCGTGCGCGAGCACGGGTTGCCCTCGGTGAGCGTGTCCGACGTGGAAATCACCCGCGACATGGCCCATGCCAAGGTATTCGTCACTGCGCTGATGCCGGAACGTTCGGCTGAAGCCGTGGCCGGCCTGAAGGAGCTGGGCTATCGCCTGCGCATGGACCTGGCCCGTGCGATGAAGCTGCGCCACGTGCCGGAGCTGCATTTCCACTACGACGACTCGGTCGACCGTGGTGAACACATCGACAACATCCTGCGCGACCTGCCCGATACGCTGGCCGCCGAGAAGCGTCGCGAGAGCGACGAAGAATAACCGCGCGACGCCGGGCATGCCCGGCGTTGTTGCATTCCGGCTGCGCGATGTCTGATGCAGACCGCGCTGCAGCAGTCGAGCATGGCTCGACTCTACAAACTCCTGTCATGACCCGAATTCAGTTCCGCCGCCTGGATGGCATCCTGCTGCTCGACAAGTCGACCGGCATGAGCTCCAACGCCGCCCTGCAGGTGGCCCGTCGCCTGTTCCGTGCCGAAAAGGGTGGCCATACCGGCAGCCTCGATCCGCTGGCCACCGGCCTGTTGCCGCTGTGCTTCGGCGAGGCGACCAAGATTGCCGGTCTGCTGCTCGGCTCGGCCAAGGCCTACGACGCCGAGATCATGCTGGGCCAGACCACCGACACTGACGATTCCGAAGGCCAGGTGCTGTTGCAGCGCCCGGTGCCTTCGATCAGTGCCGAGGCCCTGCAGGCGGCGCTGGCGCCGCTGACCGGCAGCATCCGCCAGCGTGCTCCGATCTATTCGGCACTGAAGCAGGGTGGGGAGCCGCTGTATGTGAAGGCCCGCCGCGGTGACGTCATCGAAGCGCCGGAGCGCGAGGTGCAGGTGCACGCCATCGAGGTGATGGAGCAGCAGCCCGAGCGGTTGCGGCTGCGCGTGACCTGCGGCTCCGGCACCTACATCCGCAGCCTGGCCCGCGACCTGGGCGAGGCACTGGGCTGCGGTGCCCACATCAGTGCGTTGCGCCGGCTCTGGGTCGAGCCGTTCCATGAACCGGCGATGGTCACCCTGGACCAGCTGCGGGCGATGGTCGAGGCCGGTGACGAGGCCGGGATGGACGCGCTGCTGCTGCCGCTGGCGGCCGGCCTGGCTGAATACCCGCGGGTCGACCTCGATGCCGACCAGGCCCACCGCTTCTGCGTCGGCCAGCGCCAGCGGGACCTGTCCTGGCCGCATGGCCTGGTGGCCGTGTTTGGCCCGGACGATGCTGTCCAGGGCCTGGGCCAGGTCGATGACAGTGGCCTGCTGGCCCCGCAGCGTCGTTTCAACCTCTGACCTGGGCCGGGCGGTTCAGCCCCGGTCCTTGTCCCGGAAGCCCCCGACCGTTACAATTTCGCGGCCGTTTTCCGGCAGCCTGCCTCGCGCAGGTTTCATCCTCGTAGTCCACGGCGAGCCTGGCGGTGCGCGAAGCGCGTTCCTGCCGGCCACGCATCACAGAGAAAAAAGAAATGTCGATCGACACCCAGAAGGTCATTGAAGACAACAAGCGCAGCTCGGCTGACACCGGCTCCCCGGAAGTCCAGGTTGCACTGCTGACCGCCCGCATCGAACTGCTGACCGGCCACTTCAAGACCCACAAGAAGGACCACCACAGCCGCCGCGGCCTGCTGCAGATGGTCAACCGCCGTCGCAGCCTGCTCGACTACCTGAAGAAGAAGGACGTCGAGCGTTACAAGGCCCTGATCGAGAAGCTTGGCCTGCGTCGCTAAGCAACGAATCCCCCGCGGCGCAGCGATGCGCCGCGGTTTTGTTTTGTAGCACCGCAATCCCCGATTCAGGCCGGAACGATCCGGCCACCCGCTGGCGGCAAGGGTCGCCGACGGTCCAAATTCGCAGACAGCATCCCCAAGGACACCCTCCGTGGCAAAAATCACCAAAACCTTCCAGTACGGCAAGCACACCGTCACGCTCGAGACCGGCGAAGTCGCCCGTCAGGCCAGCGGTGCCGTCATCGTCAAGATGGACGACACCGTACTGCTGGTCACCGCCGTCGCCGCCAAGAGCGCGCGCGAAGGCCAGGACTTCTTCCCGCTGACCGTCGATTATCAGGAAAAGTTCTACGCCGGCGGCCGTATCCCGGGTGGTTTCTTCAAGCGTGAGGGCCGTGCGACCGAGAAGGAAACCCTGATCTCGCGTCTGATCGACCGTCCGATCCGTCCGCTGTTCCCGGAAGACTACAAGAACGAAGTGCAGATCATCGCCACGGTCATGTCGTTGAACCCGGACGTGGACGGCGACATCCCGGCCCTGATCGGCGCCTCGGCTGCCCTGGCCCTGGCCGGCACCCCGTTCATGGGTCCGATCGGCGCTGCCAAGGTCGGTTACAAGAACGGCGAGTACATCCTGAACCCGACCGTCAGCGAACTGGCTGACTCGCAGCTGGAACTGGTCGTCGCCGGTACCTCCAACGCTGTGCTGATGGTCGAATCCGAAGCCGCGCTGCTGTCCGAAGAAGTGATGCTGGGCGCCGTGACCTTCGGTCACCGCGAAATGCAGAAGGTCATCAACGCGATCAACGAGCTGACCGTCGAAGCCGGCACCAAGCCGTCGACCTGGGAAGCTCCGGCCAAGAACGACGCGCTGATCTCCGCCCTGAAGGAAGCCATCGGCCCGCGCCTGGGCGAAGCCTTCCAGGTGCGTGACAAGCTGCAGCGCCGTGACGCCATCTCGGCGATCAAGAAGGACGTGGTCGAAACCCTGGCTGGCCGCGTGGCCGCTGAAGGCTGGAACCCGGCCGAGCTGTCGAAGGAATTCGGCGAGCTGGAATACCGCACCATGCGTGACTCGGTGCTGGACACCAAGGTCCGTATCGACGGCCGTGCGCTGGACACCGTCCGCCCGATCGCCGTGAAGACCGGCGTGCTGCCGCGTACCCACGGTTCCTCGCTGTTCACCCGCGGCGAAACCCAGGCCATCGTGACCATCACCCTGGGCACCGCCCGTGACGGCCAGGTCATCGACGCCGTTGCCGGTGAGTACAAGGAAAACTTCCTGTTCCACTACAACTTCCCTCCGTTCTCGGTGGGTGAGTGCGGCCGCATGATGGGCCCGAAGCGCCGCGAAATCGGCCACGGTCGCCTGGCCAAGCGCGGCGTGCTGGCTGTCATGCCGTCGCTGGAAGCCTTCCCGTACACCATCCGCGTCGTCTCGGAAATCACCGAGTCGAACGGTTCCTCGTCGATGGCCTCGGTCTGCGGTTCGTCGCTGGCCCTGATGGACGCCGGCGTGCCGGTGAAGGCGCCGGTTGCCGGTATCGCCATGGGTCTGGTCAAGGAAGGCGAGCGCTTCGTCGTCCTGTCCGACATCCTGGGTGACGAAGATCACCTGGGCGACATGGACTTCAAGGTGGCCGGTACCGCTGAGGGCATCTCCGCCCTGCAGATGGACATCAAGATCGAAGGCATCACCGAAGAGATCATGAAGCAGGCCCTGCAGCAGGCCAAGGCTGGCCGTCTGCACATCCTGGGCGAAATGGCCCACGGCCTGACCGCTCCGCGTGAAGAGCTGTCGGACTACGCGCCGCGCCTGCTGACCATCAAGATCCACCCGGACAAGATCCGCGAAGTGATCGGCAAGGGTGGCTCGACCATCCAGGCCATCACCAAGGAAACCGGCACCCAGATCGACATCCAGGACGACGGCACCATCGTCATCGCTTCGGTCAACGCCATCGCTGCCCAGGCCGCCAAGGCCCGCATCGAGCAGATCACCTCGGACGTCGAGCCGGGCCGCATCTACGAAGGCAAGGTCGCCAAGATCATGGACTTCGGTGCGTTCGTCACGATCCTGCCGGGCAAGGACGGTCTGGTCCACGTGTCGCAGATCTCCAGCGATCGCGTCGAGAAGGTCGGCGACGTGCTGAAGGAAGGCGATGTGGTCAAGGTCAAGGTGCTGGAAGTCGACAAGCAGGGCCGTATCCGCCTGTCGATGAAGGCCGTGGAAGAAGGCGAAGCCGCCAGCGCCGAGTAATCGACCTCCGGTCGATTACGGTAGGTGTCAACCTTGGTTGACACGCTTCTGGAATCGCTGAATTGAAAAAGCGGGCTTCGGCCCGCTTTTTCTTTGCCTCGCTGGTATCAAGAACCGCGCACCCAGGTCGTTGCATGTCCTGCCGCAGTGCACGAGAGGCGCTATGCAGCCATCGTTCTGTCGCGGTTGCGCGGATCGCACCTGTCCACTGGACGACATGCCGCGACAACCGTCCCACAGCCCCATCCGTTTGCTAACGTGGCGGCGCCTTCGAACCGGGAGATCCCATGTTCCGCCAGACTGTGGCTGCCCTTGCCGTGCTGATTGCCGGTGCTTTGCCCATGGCCGTGCATGCGGCACCCGCGCAGCCGCCGATCTTCGGTGCCTACTACCCCGGTGGTTCGGCCGAGCGCTACCCGGTGTCGAGCATTCCGGCCGAGCGCCTCACCCACCTGTTCTACGCGTTCTCCACCATCGAGGACGGGCGCTGCACGATCGGTGCGGAAGCGCCGAAGAATTTCGCGGCGCTGGCCGAGCTGAAGAAGGCGCACCCGCATCTGCGCACGTTGATTTCGATCGGTGGCTGGGGCGCAGGTGGATTCTCCGATGCAGCGCTGACCGAGGCCAGCCGCAAGCGCCTGGTCGACTCATGCATGGCGCTGTTCTTCGATCGTCATGCTGGCAGTTTCGATGGCGTGGACATCGACTGGGAGTTCCCGGTCAGTGGCGGGCCGAAGGAGCTCGCACACCGTCCGCAGGACCGCGCCAATCTGACCCGGCTCGCGCAGGCGTTCCGCGTGGCCCTTGATGCGCATGGCCGCAAGGCGGGGCAGCCGATGCTGTTGACCGCCGCACTGGCCGCCGGTCGCCTGCAGACCGATGGCCCCTACGATCCAGCCGCAAGCTATGACCTGCCGGCGCTGGCCAAGGTGTTCGATTTCATCAACCTGATGAGCTACGACATGGGCACCGGCTTCTCGGTGGTGTCGACGTTCAATGCGCCCCTGCATGAAGTGCCGACCGATCCGCTGGCGCCGGAACTGCGGCGCTGGAACAACGTTGCCGGCGCGGTGCAGTACTACCGCGAGCGCGGGGTGCCAGCCCACAAGCTGGTGCTGGGTGTGCCGTTCTACGGGCGCGGCTTCAAGGTCACCGGCGATGCGCCGGATGGGCTGTACCAGTCCTACAGTGCACCGGCCGATGCCGGCGACTGGCGCGTGATCAAGGCGCGCTATCTCGACCAGCCGGGCTGGACGAAGCACTGGCAACCACAGGCGCAGAGCCCGTGGCTGTACAACGCCGAGCAGAAGGTTTTCATCAGCTATGAAGACCCGCGCTCGATCGGCCTGCGTGCGCAGTTCGCCCGCGAGCAGGGCCTGGCCGGCGTCTTCATGTGGGAGCTGACCGGCGACGACGAACAGGCCAGCCTGCTCAACGCCATGCTGGGCCCTTGGCAGAAGGCACGCATCGGCGATTGAGCTGCATCAGGCGATGTCCGGCGCCACGCCGCAACGCCATCGGCCCGACTCCGCACAGCATGTCCATGCCCGCAGCGTTACGCTGCGGGCATGATCCATCTCGAACGCCTGGACCACCTGGTCCTCACCGTCGCCGACATCGACCGCAGCTGTGATTTCTACCAGCGCGTGCTCGGCATGCAGGTCGTGCACTTCGGCGCGGGCCGCACCGCACTGCAGTTCGGCCAGCAGAAGATCAACCTGCATCCGGCCAGCGCCCCGCTGCAACCGCATGCGCTGCGGCCCATGCCGGGCAGCGCCGATCTGTGCCTGGTCACGCGCACGGCGACGACCGATGTGCTGGCCCACCTGCAGGCGCAGTCCGTTGCAGTGGAGGAGGGGCCGGTGGCACGTACTGGCGCGCTGGGGCCGATCGAATCGGTGTACTTCCGCGACCCGGATGGCAACCTGATCGAAGTGAGTCGTTACCCCGGCGAGGCATGATCCTGCTTGGGTAGCGTCGAGCTTGCTCGACGGTGCTTGGCGCGAAATCAACAGCTGTCGAGCAAGCTCGACGCTACAGGGAGCGTTGCGCGTAACGGTCGGTAGCGCCGGGCCATGCCCGGCGAAGGCTCAGTTTGCCCAGACGCTGTTGGGATCGCCGTTGCGGGCGCGGCGTTGGCTGGCCACAGCCAGGCGGGCGAAGCCGAAGGCCATGGCCAGCGCGATGGCATCGACCCAGAACAGCGGCCAGTGGCCACGCGCGGCAGCACGCCACAGCCAGTCACCATTGAGCGCGCCATGCAGGATCGGCACCAGTGCGGTACTGATCGCCGCCGCCCACAGCAGTTCGCGTGCCGCCTGCGCCGGGCGTCGCAGCGCGGCCCACAGCGCACAGGCCGCCCAGCTGCCGAAGCAGGCCCAGCGGATGCCGTGATCGACCGCGGACGGTGCCAGCCGCTCCAGCACCAGTGCGGTGACGAACGCCACCGAAATCGCAACGCACAGCCCGATGCAGACGCCGACCGTGGCCCGTGCCATGTTCACGCCGGCACGCGGTTGCTGCGGCTGGCGACGCTTGCGCCGCGATTCGATCCACAACAGGTTGCCGGAGTAGAACAGGAAGGCACCGCCAAGGCCGAGCAGGAAGTACAGCCAGACCACCACGCCGTTGCCGAACTCGCCGAAGTGCAGGGCATAGGCCGCGCTGAGCGTGGCGTGGTTGGCGTCGCGCTGGCCGGGCAGCTGCGAGGCCAGGACGTTGCCGGTGGCCACGTCCAGTGCCACCGCGCCGAGCGGGCCGAGCGTTCCGGTGGATTCGCCGGTGATCTCGATGGTGGCGTTGGCATCGCCGGCGTTGGCCAGCTTCAGGTAGGCCGGTTCGAAATTGGCCACGCCCTGTGCGCGGGCCACTTCAAGCGCGCGTGCATGCAGCAGGCGCAGGCTGCCCGGCGGTGCCGGGATGCCGCTTGCGTCGCGCACGGGCGCGGTGTCCATTGCGGTCGGCACCGCCTGCAGGGCCTTGCCGTCGTAGATCAACGGGTTGAGCAGGGCCATCTGCACGAACACCAGGCAGAGCAGGGCACCGGTCACCGCGAACATCAGATGGAAGGGCAGGCTGAGCACGCCGATCACGTTGTGCGCGTCCTGCCACAGCTGCTTCAGGTTGCGGCCCGGACGCAGCGCGAACAGATCACCGAACAGCTTCGGCAGGTGGATCACCAGGCCGCTGAGCAGGGCCATGCCATACAGCAGGCTGACGATGCCCATCACGTAGATGCCGGCCACCGGCAGTCCGAGGCTGTAATGCAGCTCGTTGACCAGTTCGGCCAGCCCGGTCTGTGGCGGCGTGGTGCTGCCGGCGATCTGTCCCGGCCAGGCGTAGCGCCAGCTGCCGTCATCGGCCTGCCAGTAGGCCAGTGGCTGCGGGTGTTCGGTGCCGGGGAAGGTCATGCCGACGTGGCGGCGCGCTTCCGGATGCGCGGCAAGCACGTCTTCCAGCAGGTACTGCGCGTCGTCCAGGCCGGCGGGGAGTGCGGTGGCTGCACCGGGCGTCTGCCACAGCGGCAGGTCGTGGTGGAACAGGGTCAGCGCACCCGCGTAGAAGGCCACGAACAGGCCGAAGCCGGCAACCAGGCCGACCCAGGTGTGCAGGGTGGTGAACGTGCGCAGCGTCTGCGAACTGAACTTCATGGGAAAGGTCTCATTGCACCGCGCCGGTCAGGCGCAGCAGCCCGAGCACGGCGAAGCCGGCGGCGGCGCTGCCGGCCAGCACCAGCCAGGCGCGCAGCGCGCTGCGGAAACTGAACGCCCACAGGGCGGCCAGCATCCACAGCGGGATGAAGGCGATGAGGGTCGGCACCAGCGCCCGTTGCCACGGGCCGGGCGGCAGCCACGCCAGCAGGCCGGTGACGGCGGCGGCCAGGAGGAAGCCGGCCACGATGCCGGCGAAGGCGCGCGGCCACATCACGGCGACTCCGTGCCGGGGCGATGCCAGGCGGCCAGTGCCGGCAGCAGCATCGCCGCCAGCATCCAGGTGCACAGCATCGCCACCAGGCCGGCGGCAAAACCGAGCTCGGCCATCCACAGCCACAGCGCGGCGGCAGCGGCGACCAGGCCGATCTGGCGGCCAAGGCGGCCGGCACGGCGCAGGCGCGGCCAGCGGCAGTGTGGCGAGGCGGCATAGAAGGCCAGCGCCGAGAACATCGCCGCCAGCATGCCCAGGCTGCAGAAGCCGAGCGTGGAAAGGCCGACGGTGATCATCGCGGGCAGCCGGCGCGGCGGCGGGCCGGCGAACGCGGGACACGGGCGGGGCCGGCGGGAGCCGGTCGGAGCGGGTGGCGCATCACGGGGTCCTGGGGGGAAGCGGGCAGGCTGGCACGGGGCGACCTGCGGCGACATGGTAATCATTGCAATTTCCCCCCGCCAGCGAGGCCCATTCAGCGGACCGTACGGTAGCCCTTGGGCTTTCCGCCGGGCTGGTTTAAGATCATCGCAGAACCCTGACTGGAACAAGGTGGCCCGCGCCCAGCGCCGGCCGAGCGTGCGACATGAGCACTACCACCGCCCACTGTTGACCTGCCCCCGAAGGCCCTGTGTTCCAGGCGCCCTCGCGGCGCTTTTTTATTGCCCGGGCGCCGCCCCGGGAACGCTTTCCAGCCCGCCCAGCGGGCCCCGCACGAAGCCACTGCGATGATCAACATTACTCTTCCCGACGGCAGCCGCCGCGAATTCGAAAATCCCGTCAGCGTCATGGAGGTCGCCCAGTCGATCGGCGCCGGCCTGGCCAAGGCCACCATCGCCGGTGCCGTGGATGGCGTGCTGGTCGATGCCAGCGACGTCATCGACCACGATGCCAGCCTGCGCATTATCACCGCCAAGGACGAGGAGGGCGTGGAGATCATCCGCCACTCCTGCGCCCACCTGGTCGGCCACGCCGTCAAGCAGCTGTACCCGGACGTGAAGATGGTGATCGGCCCGGTGATCGCCGAGGGCTTCTACTACGACATCTACTCCGAGCGCCCGTTCACCCCGGACGACATGGCCGCGATCGAGAAGCGCATGGGTGAACTGATCGCCCAGGACTACGACGTCATCAAGAAGGTGACGCCGCGCGCCGAAGTGATCGAGATCTTCAAGACCCGTGGCGAGGACTACAAGCTGCGCCTGATCGAGGACATGTCCGACGACATCCAGGCGATGGGCATGTATTACCACCAGGAATACGTGGACATGTGCCGCGGCCCGCACGTGCCGAACACGCGCTTCCTGAAGGCCTTCAAGCTGACCCGCATCTCCGGTGCCTACTGGCGCGGTGACGCGCAGAACGAGCAGCTGCAGCGCATCTACGGCACCGCCTGGGCCGACAAGAAGCAGCTCGAGGCGTACATCAAGCGCATCGAAGAAGCCGAGATGCGCGACCACCGCCGCATCGGCAAGCAGCAGGACCTGTTCCACCTGCAGGAAGAAGCGCCGGGCCTGGTGTTCTGGCACCCGAAGGGCTGGGCACTGTGGCAGGTGGTCGAGCAGTACATGCGCAAGGTGTACCGCAAGACCGGCTACGGCGAAGTGCGCTGCCCGCAGATCCTGGACGTGAGCCTGTGGCAGAAATCCGGCCACTGGGACAACTACCAGGACGCGATGTTCTTCACCGAATCGGAGAAGCGCACCTACGCGCTCAAGCCGATGAACTGCCCGGGCCACGTGCAGGTGTTCAACCAGGGCCTGCACAGCTACCGCGACCTGCCGATCCGCTATGGTGAGTTCGGTGCCTGCCACCGCAACGAGCCGTCCGGCGCGCTGCACGGCATCCTGCGCGTGCGTGGTTTCACCCAGGACGACGGCCACGTGTTCTGCACGGAAAACCAGGTCGAGGCGGAAGTGACCGCGTTCCACCAGCAGGCGCTGGCGGTCTACCAGCACTTCGGCTTCGATGAGATCCAGGTCAAGATCGCGCTGCGTCCGGAATCGCGCCTGGGCGATGACGCTACCTGGGACAAGGCCGAGGGCGCGCTGCGCTCGGCACTGTCCAGCAATGGGGTGGAGTGGCAGGAGCTGCCGGGCGAGGGCGCCTTCTACGGCCCGAAGATCGAGTACCACCTGAAGGACGCGATCGGCCGTACCTGGCAGCTGGGCACCATGCAGGTCGACTTCATGATGCCGGGCCGTCTGGGCGCCGAGTACGTGGACGAGAACAGCCAGAAGAAGCACCCGGTCATGCTGCATCGCGCCATCGTGGGCTCGATGGAGCGCTTCCTGGGCATCCTGATCGAGCACCATGCCGGCCAGTTCCCGACCTGGCTGGCGCCGACCCAGGTGGTGGTGGCCAACATCACCGACGCTCAGGCCGAGTACGTCTCGGGCGTGACCAAAACCCTTGCGGAGCAAGGCTTCCGCGTCAGCTCGGATTTGCGTAACGAGAAGATCGGCTATAAAATCCGCGAGCATACGTTGCAGCGCGTGCCCTACCTGCTGGTCATTGGTGACCGCGAGAAGGAAAATGGGGCTGTGGCGGTGCGTACGCGTTCTGGCGAAGACCTGGGCAGCATGAGCCTGCAGGCCTTCATCGAGCGGCTCCAGGCCGAGGGCGCGTAAGCAAAGGTCCGGTCCGGGGGCACAGGCACCCGGACCGGTTCGATACCCTTGGGAGAACGTAATATCAGCACCCCTGACAACAAACAGAACCGCAAGAATCAGGAAATCCGTGTGCCGCGCGTCCGCGTGATCGGCAGTGACGGAGAAATGATCGGCGTGTTGTCGCGCGACGAAGCGCTGTCCATGGCCGAAGATGAAGGCCTGGACCTGGTCGAAATCCAGCCGCAGGCCGATCCGCCGGTCTGCAAGATCATGGACTTCGGCAAGTTCAAGTTCGAAGCGCAGAAGAAGGCCAGCGAGGCCAAGAAGAAGACCAAGCAGGTCGAGATCAAGGAAGTGAAGTTCCGTCCGGTCACGGACGAGGGCGACTACCAGATCAAGCTGCGCAAGATGCGCGGGTTCCTCGAAGATGGTGACAAGATCAAGGTCAACATCCGTTTCCGTGGCCGTGAAATGAGCCACCAGGAACTGGGCCGCGAAATGGCCAACCGGATCGAGACCGATCTGGGCGAGGACATCGTCATTGAATCCCGTCCGCGCCTGGAAGGGCGTCAGATGGTCATGATGATCGCGCCGAAGAAGAAGACCTGAGGCCTGACGGGCCGCCTTCCGGGGCGCCTGGCTGAATGGTTCAGGGTAGAGGGACGCCATGGGCGTCCCTTTGCTTTTGCAGGAAGCCGGTGAATTGCCGGCGAAAGGGTTGCAGGGGCTGGTGGCAGGGCGGTTTTGCCTGTATCATGCCCGGCTCGACCCACCCAGGACGGGTCGTACGCCGATCATGGCAGGACGGAAAGAGCGGCCCAGGCCGCCGCCAGATCAGTCAGAAACCAGGGTCATATCCCATCAAGGACATTGCAATGCCCAAGATCAAGACCAACCGGGCAGCGGCCAAGCGTTTCCGCAAGACCGCCTCGGGCAAGTACAAGTGCGGCCACGCCAACCGTAGCCACATCCTCACGAAGAAAGCGACCAAGCGTAAGCGTAATCTGCGTCAGACGGGCCATGTCCGTGCAGAAGACGCAGGCCGTCTGGACCGCATGCTCCCTTACCTCTGAGGAACTGAAAAATGGCACGAGTTAAGCGTGGCGTACAGGCGCGTCGCCGCCACAAGAAGATTCTGGATCTCGCCAAGGGCTATTACAACGCCCGTCGCAAGGTCTTCCGCGTCGCCAAGCAGGCGGTCATCAAGGCACAGCAGTACGCCTACATCGGCCGTAAGCAGAAGAAGCGCAACTTCCGTTCGCTGTGGATCACCCGTATCAATGCGGCTGCCCGCATCAACGGCCTGAGCTACAGCCGCTTCATGAACGGTCTGCTGAAGGCCGGCATCACCCTGGATCGCAAGGTCCTGGCTGACATCGCCGTGCACGACGCAGCCGGCTTTACCGCGCTGGCCGAAAAGGCCAAGGGCGCGCTGGCGGCATAAGTCCTTCCCGATGCCGTAACCGTTCACTCGGAACGGTGTCAGGTCAAGGCAATGCATGGGGAAGGGCGCAAGTCCTTCCCCATTCTTTTTTGGGTCCCGGCGAGGCCATGACGGCAGCGCGGGGACGGCGGTGGCGACAGGGGTCGGCCCTTCGCGCATCGCGATGGCAGATCGACTGGAGTTCCGGCCCCCCATGAGCGACATCCAATCCCTCACCACCCAGGCGCTGGCCGATGTGGCCGCCGCACAGAGCCCCGACGTGCTGGAACAGCTGCGTGTGGCCCTGCTTGGCAAGAGTGGCAGCATCACCTCGCAGCTCAAGCAGCTCGGCGCCCTGCCGGCCGACGAGCGCAAGGCCGCCGGTGAAGCGATCAACCAGGCCCGCGACGCGCTGACCCGCGCGCTGGGCGAGCGCAAGGCGCTGCTGGAAGACGCGGCACTGGATGCACGCCTGGCCGCCGAAACCATCGACATCACCCTGCCGGGCCGCAATGGCGACCGCGCCGGCCTGCATCCGATCACCCGCACCCTGGAGCGCATCACCGGCATCTTCGGCCGGCTGGGCTATGAGCTGTCGGAAGGGCCGGAGATCGAGGACGACTGGCACAACTTCGAGGCGCTGAACTTCCCGCCGCACCATCCGGCGCGCGCGATGCACGACACCTTCTACTTCGGCGACGGTCGCCTGCTGCGCACGCATACCTCCGGTGTGCAGGTGCGCTACATGGGCGACCACGCGCCGCCGCTGCGCATGATCGCCGCCGGCAAGGTGTACCGCAGCGACAGCGACCAGACCCATTCGCCGATGTTCCACCAGGTGGAAGGCCTGCTGGTGGACGAGCATTCGACCTTCGCCGACCTGAAGGGCACGCTGGCCGAGTTCGTGCGCGCCTTCTTCGAGCGCGATTTCGAGATGCGCTTCCGCCCGAGCTACTTCCCGTTCGTTGAACCGGGTGCGGAAGTGGACATCGCCTGGCAGCAGCCCGATGGCAGCACCCGCTGGCTGGAAGTGCTCGGCTGCGGCATGGTCCATCCGAACGTGCTGCGAAACGTCGGCATCGATCCGGAGCGCTACACCGGCTTCGCCTTCGGCATGGGCGTGGAGCGCTTCGCGATGCTGCGTTACGGCGTCAACGATCTGCGCGCGTTCTTCGAGAACGACGTGCGCTTCCTCAAGCAGTTCGCGTAAGCGCCGGTCCGTAGAGTCGAGCTTGCTCGACTGCTTCTAAATTCGCAGGCCCAGGCGCATGCGCCGGGCCCACCAGGGTGACACCATGAAATTCTCCGAAAACTGGCTGCGCAGCCACGTCCCGACCCGCGCTTCGCGCGATGAACTGAGTGCAGTGCTGACCGCCATCGGCCTGGAAGTGGAAGAAGTGACCGCGCTGGGCGAAGGCCTCGAACACGTGGTCGTGGCGCGCATCGTCGACGCCGTACGCCATCCGGAAGCCGACCGCCTGCAGGTGTGCAAGGTAGATGCCGGGCAGGGCGAGCTGCTGCAGATCGTGTGCGGCGCACCGAACGCACGTCCAGGCCTGGTTGCGCCGCTGGCGATGGTCGGCGCGCAGATTGGCGAGCTGAAGATCAAGCCGGCCAAGCTGCGCGGTGTCGAGTCCAACGGCATGCTGTGCTCGGCCAGGGAGCTGGGCCTGGACAACGATGCCTCCGGCCTGCTGGAACTGCCGGATGACGCACCGGTCGGCCAGGCTCTGGTCGAGTACTTGGGCCTGCCGGACGCCAGCATCGAGATCAAGCTGACCCCGAACCGCGCCGACTGCTTCAGCCTGCGCGGTATCGCCTACGACGTCGCCGCGGCCACCCGCAGCGACGTGCTGGATTTCACCGCCGAGACGATTCCCGCCATCGGCAGCCGTGAGCTGGCCATCCAGCTCGACGCCGGCGCCGAAGCACCGCGTTACCTGGGCCGCGTCATCGAAGGTGTCAACGCCGCCGCCGAGACCCCGCTGTGGATGGCCGAGCGCCTGCGCCGCAGTGGCGTGCGCCCGGTCTCGCTGCTGGTCGACATCACCCAGTACGTGATGCTCGAGCTCGGCCAGCCGATGCACGCGTACGACCTGGGCACCCTGCAGGGCAGCATCGCCGTGCGCCGCTCGCGCACAGGTGAAAGCCTGAAGCTGCTGGACGGCCGCGATGCCACGCTGGACGACAGCTTCCTGGTGGTCACCGACGCCGATCGTGCGGTCGGCCTGGCCGGCCTGATGGGCGGCTTCGACACCCGCGTCACCGACGCGACCACCGCCGTGTTCCTGGAAGCCGCGCACTTCGCGCCGGCCGCGATCATGGGCCGTGGCCGCAAGCTGGGCCTGCACACCGATGCCGGCCACCGCTTCGAGCGCGGTGTCGACCCGGCACTGCCGCGTACCGCCATCGAGTACGCCACCCGCCTGGTGCTGGACCTGGCCGGCGGCACCCCGGCGCCGGTCACCGAGGCCGTGCGTGAGGCCGATCTGCCGCAGCCGGCAACCATCGTGCTGCGCCGCGCCCGCATCACCCGCGTGCTCGGCATCAGCATCGACGATGCGGAAGTGGAGCGCATCCTGCGCGCGCTGGGCATGGACGTGGTTGCCACCGCCGACGGCTGGCAGGTCACGGCGCCGAGCCGGCGCTTCGACATCGCCATCGAAGAAGACCTGATCGAAGAGCTGGCGCGCATCCACGGTTACGAGCAGATCCCGACCACGCTGCCGGGCGGCGCCTCGCGCGTGGCGATGCCGAGCGAGACCCAGCTGGACGCGCTGAGCGTGCGTCGCCAGCTGGTCGCCCGTGATCAGCAGGAAACCGTCAATTTCGCTTTCGTCGACGATGCGCTGCTGAGCCAGTGGCAGCTGCGCGACGGCCTGGTACCGCTGGCCAACCCGCTGTCGGCCGAACTGGCGGTGATGCGCCCGTCGCTGCTGCCAGGCCTGGTCGCCACGTTGGGCCGCAACGCCGCCCGCCAGATCGGCCGCGTGCGCCTGTTCGAGTTGGGCCGCGTGTTCGCCCAGCAGGCCGGCGACGGCCGGCCGGCGCCGCTGGAAACCCCGCGCGTGGCCGCTGCGGTCTGTGGTGACGCACAGGCACTGCAGTGGGGCCTGCCGGCCCGCAAGGTCGATTTCCATGACCTGAAGGGCGATCTGGAATCGCTGGCCGCTGCCAGTGGTGCGGTACTGGAGTTCCGCCCGTCGGCCCGCCCCTACGGCCACCCGGCCCGTTCGGCCGAGGTGTTCCGCGATGGCGTGGCGATCGGCTGGATCGGTCAGATCCACCCGCGTCTGGCCAAGGCAATGGACATCGAAGCCGACGTCTATGCCTTCGAACTGGACCTGGGGCCGCTGACCGCCCGCCGCCTGCCGCGTGCCGGCGAGCTGTCGCGCTTCCCGGCAGTGCGCCGCGACCTGGCATTCCTGGTGCCTGAACAGGTGGCCTGGGCCGATCTCGCGGCCACCGTCCGCCAGGCTGCTGGCCCGCTGCTGCGCGACCTGAACCTGTTCGACCGCTACGTCGGCCAGGGCGTCGAGCCGGGATTCAAGAGTCTCGCTATGGGCTTGATTTTGCAGGACAAGTCGCGCACTCTGACGGACCGCGACGTGGATGCGGTGGTGGCCGAGGCGGTCACTGCCATCGAGCGTGAACATCACGCCCGGATCCGCGGCTGAGCGGGCAGCACTCGGGGGTAGCAGGCAATGGCATTGACCAAGGCGGAGATGGCGGAAAAGCTGTTCGACGAAGTCGGTCTGAACAAGCGGGAAGCCAAGGAATTCGTCGACGCGTTTTTCGATGTGCTGCGTGAAGCATTGGAACAGGGACGTCAGGTGAAGCTGTCGGGCTTCGGTAATTTCGATCTGCGGCGCAAGAACCAGCGCCCGGGTCGCAACCCCAAGACCGGCGAGGAAATTCCGATTTCCGCCCGTACGGTGGTCACCTTCCGTCCGGGCCAGAAGCTCAAGGAGAGGGTGGAAGCTTATGCTGGATCCGGGCAGTAACCGCGAACTACCGCCGATCCCGGCCAAGCGCTACTTCACCATCGGTGAGGTCAGCGAGCTGTGCGACGTCAAGCCGCACGTCCTGCGCTACTGGGAAACCGAGTTTCCCAGCCTTGAGCCGGCCAAGCGCCGAGGCAACCGCCGCTACTACCAGCGCCACGACGTGCTGATGGTGCGGCAGATCCGCAGCCTGCTGTACGAACAGGGCTACACCATCGGTGGTGCACGCCTGCGTCTGGATGGCCCCGATGCCCGCGAGGAATCGGCGCTGAGCAACCAGATCATCAAGCAGGTGCGCATGGAGCTGGAAGAAGTGCTGCAGTTGTTGCGCCGCTGATCCCATTTCCATCGTAATCCGCTATACTTCACGGCCCGCCGCACTGGCGGGTACATCGCAGCATCAGTCGGGGCGTAGCGCAGCCTGGTAGCGCATCTGCCTGGGGGGCAGAGGGTCGTCGGTTCGAATCCGGCCGTCCCGACCACTGTGATGAATCAAGAAGCCTGCGCAGCGATGCGTGGGCTTTTTTGTGCGTGCGGTGTATGCTGCGCGCCACTCGTACTACCGCGGCTGCTGAACCCGGTACTCACGAGAACACATCATGGAATCTGCAAGAAACCGTGCCTGGCGTCGCAGCCAGGCACGCAACCGTGGTGGCGACCGCGCCACGACCGCCTACAGCTACAAGCCCGAGAAGAACTGGAAGCTGCTGTACACGCGCGATGCCAAGCTCGCGCGCGCACGCCAGCTGGGCTTCACCTATCCGGTGCTCAGCGCCCGCCAATTGCAGGAACAGGAATGATCAACCTGCTGTTCGTCTGCAGCCGCAACCAGCTGCGCAGCCCAACCGCCGAAGCCATGTGGCGACGGCGGCCCGGCTTCACTGCGCTGTCGGCCGGCACCAGCCCGCATGCACGACGCCCCATCGGCCCGGCGGACATCCGCTGGGCCGATGTCATCTTCGTGATGGAGGCCAAGCATCAGCATCGCCTGCAGGCCGCATACTCGCGCCTGCTGGAACACAAGCGCCTGCATTGCCTGGATATCCCGGACGACTATCGCTGCATGGATCCCGTGCTGATGGATCTGCTGGACATCAAGGTGACCGCGTATCTCGATCAGCTGCCGGCAAAGCGGTAGATCAGCTCCGGGTCGCCGTCATCCAGTCCATGCACGATGCCGCTGTCGATGAAGCCCGATGCAACGAGCAGGCGCTGCATGGCGATGTTGGAGGCATTGGTCGAGGTGAACAGCTTGCGCTGTCCACGCTGTGCGATCGCGTGCCGCAGCAGTGCGGCGCCGACGCCCTGGCTGCGCCGCTCGCGCGCGACCATCAGCATTTCGACGAAGCCTTCGCCGAAGAAGTGCTCATGGAGGGTCATGTAGCCAACGATCTCGCGCTCCTGCTCGGCAACATGCACGTTGCCCCGCGCCAACCACTCGCCAATCTGTTCCGCCCGTCGAGGGTCGCTTGCCGCCACGCTGTCGAGTGCGATCAGCGCGGAGGCATCGGCGGGCGTCGCGTCGCGGAGGCGCAGCGCAGTCGCAGCGGGCATGGTCGGGCTCCTGACAGGAGGGGCCAGTCTATCGGCTATGCCACAGGTGCAGTCGCACCCGCCGCAGCCAGCGCGTGCTCGGCAGTCAATACACGCGGAACTCGGCCCGGCAGCCGTCGCTGACCCACACGCCGCGGCGGTCCCAGCCCCAGTTCTGGTCCTCGATGCAGGCCGTCACCGACTTCTGCTTGACCAGGCGCACCTCGTGGCGCACACGGATGCGGCATTCCTTGTCCTTCTTTTCGTAGGACTCGCAGACCAGGCGCTCGCCATCATCGTCACGGTCCCTGCCGCGGCCCGGCCAGCGTCCGCGCCCATAGCCGTCGGCGACGAACTCGGCGCGGCAGCCGTCGGTCACCCACAACGTGCGGCGGCTCTGGCCCCAGTTCTGGTTCTCCACGCAGCGGGTGACCGACAGTTGCCTGGCCAGGAGCATCGGGCCCTCGATCGGGCATTGCGCGGTCTTGTTGAACTGCGATTCGCAGCGCAGCGCCGGAATGTGATCGGTGTCGTAGTCCTGTGCGGCCACGGTGGTGGCGGCCAGCAGCAGGGCAAGGGAGGTGCCGGTGATCGTCAGCAGCAGGCGATGGGACATGTGCAGGCTCGGTGGGGATGGGGCGGCAAGAATGGCCCAGTCCGGGGCTGCCGGAACGCTTCGTTCCGAAGATGGCTCAGTGGCGGTTTAGTAGTACGCGCGGGCCCATGCAGAGGCTTACATCCCGTATCATCGCTGCACATCCGATCGCATCGGTTTACACCCTCTTACATGTCTCCCACGCCGGTCGGCACAGCCTGTGGCTGTTGTCACTGGCATGCGGCCGGCGCGTGGAGGAGGATGCGCGGACCACGACGACCACAGGGGGTTGCGTTGATCAGCAGTACCGTCATTCATCGCTCGGCCGACGCAGGTGGCGCCGAGGTGCGGGTCCTGGACACCACGTTCAAGGGCAAGCATGTGTTCATTGCCTGGGGCCTGCGCGGGCCGGAACTGACCCGCAGCGCGGACCCGGCTGCCACCGTGGCCGCACGCAAGGCGCTGCACGCGGTTGCCGGCCACAGCGAGGGGCCGCGCAGCCCGGAAGTGTTCATCGCCAACCAGTCGGCGGTGGCGATCACGGTCTATCGCCTGCTTACCGAGGCGCGCTCCGGCGATGCCATCTTCTTCCTGTGCGATTCACAGGCGGTGGTCGAGTGGCTCATCACCGCGCTGGAAGTGCAGGGCGCGGACTGATTCCGCGCTCCGGCGCGCATCGATTCACGCCAGCGCCGCGTCCACCGCAGCCCATGCGTGCAGTGCAGTGGTATCGAACAGCGGCACTGCGCTGTCTTCCGGTCGTACCAGCAGCATGATCTCGGTACAGCCCAGGATGATGGCTTCGGCACCGCGCGCCACCAGTCTCGCGATCACGCCGGCGTAGACCTGTCGTGAGTGCTCGCTGACCACACCGGCGATCAGTTCCTGGTAGATGATGTCGTGCACGCTGCGACGATCATCGGCTTCGGGAACCAGCACCTCCAATCCGAAGCGATCCTGCAGCCGGCCGCGGTAGAAGTCCTGTTCCATGGTGAAGGCGGTACCGAGCAGGCCCACCTTGCGTGCGCCTGCCTGCACGATGGCCTGGGCGGTGGGATCGGCGATATGCAGCAGCGGCAGTGGGCAGACCGCCTCGATGCGGTCGGCCAGCTTGTGCATGGTGTTGGTGCAGATCAACAGCAGATCGGCGCCACCGGCCTGCAGGCGCCGTGCAGCGTCGGCCATATGGTCGCCCAGCGCATTCCAGTCGCCGTCATGCTGCAGCTGCTTGATGCCGGCGAAATCCACCGACCACAGCAGCAGCTGCGCCGAATGTGCGCCACCGAGGCGCTGCCGCACGTCCTCGTTGATGAGCCGGTAATACTGCGCCGAGCTTTCCCAGCTCATGCCGCCGATCAAGCCAAGGGTCTTCATGCACAGCTCCATGCCGGGGAGCCGTCATTGCAGCACAGCCGATGCGGGAGTTGCACTACACATTAGTGATTGCTAATGTGTTGGTCATGATCGAGAACGCCCTCTTCAAAGCGCTGGCCGACCCCACCCGCCGCCACATCTTCGAAAAGCTGGCCGAGGGCGGGCAGCATGCCAGCGCGCTGCGCGAGGGTATGGCGATCAGCCAGTCTGCGATGTCCCAGCACCTGGCGGTGCTGCGCGATGCCGGGCTGGTGAGCGAACAGCGCCAAGGCCGCTTTGTCCACTACCAGGTCGATCCGCGCGGGCTGGCGCACATCGGCAACTGGCTGCAGCGCTACCGGGCCTACTGGCCCGCGCGGATGGATGCCTTGCAGGATCTGCTGAAGGAGATGGACTGATGGACGATGTTCTGCACGAAGCGACTCCCGCGTTGGTGATGGAGCAGTGGCTGCCAGCGCCACCGGAACGGGTCTGGCGCGCACTGTTCGATCCGGCACTTCGTGAGCGCTGGTTGCCGGCGGCCGATCTTGCCGATCCGCAGCCTTGCCTGTGCGAGGAGGGGCGGGAACTGGGGTTCCACCTGCGCGATGCGCAGCCCCCGCATCTGCACAGCCTGGTGTGTTTCCGGCTGCGCGCGGACGGCGGGGGGACGGTGCTGACCATCGTGCATCGGCTCACCGACCTGCGCGCGCTGCTGCCGTTGGCCGCCAACGACGATCATCGCACCATGATGCGCGCGGCCTGAGCCGGCGCCTGGATCAAACGCTACAGGGAGCAGGCACATGCGGGACAGAATGCAGCTGATACCAATGGTGGTGGAACGCAGCGAGCGCGGTGAGCGCTCCCATGACATCTACTCGCGGCTCCTGCGCGAGCGCATCATCTTTCTCAACGGTGAAGTCGATGACACTGTGTCGGCGCTGGTCTGCGCGCAGCTGCTGTTCCTGGAATCGGAAAACCCGGAGAAGCCGATCCATCTGTACATCAACTCGCCGGGTGGAGTGATCTCCAGCGGCCTGGCGATGTACGACACCATGCAATACATCTCGGCCCCGGTGCATACGCTGTGCATGGGCACCGCGCGGTCGATGGGTTCGTTCCTGCTGATGGCCGGCGAGCCCGGTCACCGTGCGGCGTTGGCCAATGCCAGCCTGCATGTGCATCAGCCGCTGGGCGGGGTGCAGGGCCAGGCGTCGGACATCTTCATCCATGCCGAGGAAATGCAGCGCACCAAGCAGCGCATCACCCGGCTGTATGCGCAGCATTGCGGACGCAGTGTCGAGGAGGTCGAGCAGACCCTGGACCGCGATCGTTTCATGAGTGCCGAGCAGGCATGCGAATGGGGCTTGATCGACCAGGTACTGGTACGGCGCGACGCGCTCGCGGCCTGAGCCTGCCTCTGTAACCACCGCATCCATGCTGCGCTGTGTGTGCCGCGCCAGGCCGGCGCACTCTATGCTGGTGGGATCTTCTGAAGTGGATGTCCGATATGGCCCTGCATACCTGGTGGTGGTTTCTCGCCACGGTGTTCGTTCTGTGTGGTACGCCGGGGCCGAACATGCTGCATATCCTCGGTCGCAGCGTCGGGCTCGGCTTTCGCGGTAGCGTGCCGGCGATGGCTGGCTGCCTGCTGGCGATGCTGCTGGTGCTGGCGGCCTCCGCAGCAGGCCTGAGTGCGTTGCTGCATTCCTCGCCGATGCTGTTTGAGGTGTTGCGCTATCTGGGCGTGGCCTATCTGGCCTGGCTGGGCCTGAAGGCATGGCGTGACAGTTGCCGTCCGGCACCACCGGTGACGGTCGATGCTACGCCGCCGGTTGCGGCCTCGCTGGGCGCGTGGAAGGTGTTCCGTGGTGGTCTTCTGGTGGGCCTGAGCAATCCCAAGCTGCTGCTGTTCGCGGCGGCGTTCCTGCCGCAGTTCGTCGACCCATCACGCGGCCAGGCGCTGCAGTACAGCGTGCTGGTTGCCACCTTCGCCGGCTGCGAACTGTTCTGGTACGTGATGTATGCCGCCGGTGGCCATGGCCTGCGCCGATGGTTGGCCAAACCCTTCGCGCGGCGCTGGTTCGAGCGGCTGGTGGGTAGCGTGTTCCTGGCCTTTGCGGTGGCACTGCTGCGTTTCCGCCCGCGCTGATTCACGCCGCGCACGCGGCCTGTTCACGACTGCCGCATCGGCTACGGCCTAGCCTGATCATCCTGTACGCAGTCCCCACGGGGAAAGGTTTGACATGATCAAGTGGGCCATCATCTTCGCCATCATCGGCGTCATTGCGGGCGTGCTCGGCTTCGGCGGCATTGCCGGTGCCGCGGTCGGCATCGCCAAGTTCCTGTTCTGGGCCGGCATCATCATCGCCGTGGTGCTGTTCCTGCTCGGCATGACCGTAGCGAAGAAGGTCAGCTAGCGTTGATCGCGCAGCAGCGTACTCAGTGTGCGCTGCTGCGCGAGAACAGATTGATCACCAGTACGCCAGCACAGATCAGGCCGATGCCGATCAACGCCGGTGCATCCAGGCGCTGCTTGAACACCACCAGCCCGATCAGCGAGATCAGCACGATGCCGACGCCGGACCAGATCGCGTAGGCGATGCCGGTCGGGATCGACTTCATGGTCATCGACAGCAGGTAGAAGCACAGTCCATAGCCGACCAGTGCGCCCAGTGTCGGCGCCAGCCGGCTCATGCCGTCGGATGCCTTCAGCAGCGACGTGGCAATTACTTCCAGCACGATGGCAGCGGCAAGGTAGAGGTAGGGATTCATTGAGCGCTCCTGCTTACTGCGGGTCGCATAGTTTCAGGGCCTGTTCGGCCATCGCCAATGCGTTGGCGCGTTCTTCCTCGTCCAGCGGTCGCCCATAGGCCGTGGCCCAGTAGCCATCGGCAGCGCAGCGCGCCGCATACAGTCGGGGATCGTTGGCTTCGCCGGCGAACTCGGCCAGCATCGCACGCTTCCAGGTACGCCAATGCGCGAGCAGGGCTGGTTCCATCAGGTTGCCCAGGGTCAGGCCGATGTCGTTGTCCTGTTCCTGCTGCAGCAGATGCTCGAAATTGGCCTGCACATAGGCGCGGCTGAAACGACCATGCCCTTCGGGGTTTTCCTGCAGCAGGGCACGTACCCGCGCTTCGAATTCGCCGATGAGCGCTCCGATGGCTTCATCCACCAGTGCCTGCTTGCTGCTGAAATGATGGAACAGCGCACCCTTGCTGACACCGGCGGCCTGTGCGACGTCCTGCACGGTCAGCGCGGCCAGGCCATTACGGCCGATCACTTCAATGGTGGCCTGCAGCAGTGACTGGCGCACGCTGTCGGGCGCCTTGCGGCGCGAGCGGGAGGGGGATGCGGACATGGCGGGAAGAAACCGACTGGACGGTACGATTGTAACGCAGGCCCGTGGTGTCACCGCGCTGCCGGCCAGGGCCGGCAGCGGAACCGTCATGCGTCGATGCGGGCGAAACGCGGCTGCGGTCCGTGTTCGCCCGGTACCTGTTCGACGAACATGGCATACGGGCGCACCCACAGGCCGCCTTCGCCATAGAGCGCGCGATACAGCACCAGTGGCTCCAGCGTCTCGCTGCTGCGGACGATATCGAGCACGTCGTACTCGCCGCCCTTGAAGTGGCGGTAGCGACCCGGGGCCAGGGTGGGTAGCGGGCTCAGCTCAGCCATGGGGTGCGCGCCTCACTTGCGTGCCGGGCTGGCCGGCTTCGCGCAGTAGGCATCGATGGCCTCGGCGGTATTGGCCAGGCCCTGTGCCTGTGCCAGTTCCCACGGGCGTTCGCAACGCTGGCTGTGCTCGCACCACTGGTAGCCGGCCGAACCAATGCATCCGTGGGCATCGCGATCGCCGCCCACCTTCGGTATCGCAGACGAGGTGGGCGCCGCATCGGCGCGTGCGGCGGCGTCGTGCTGGTTGGCGCACGCGGTCAGCACCAGCAGGGCTGGAATCAGAAGAAGCGCTTTCATCGGGCGGGCTCCGTGCCTAAAGCGACAGTGTCTGTCGCAAATAGCCCTCCAGCAAGCGCTCAGTGCATGGCGGCGCGGATCAGCTCTTCAATCAGCACCAGATAGCTGGCCACGAAATAGAACTTCAGCAGCGTCCAGCGCTGCTGCGAGAAGAAGGTGCGCATGTGGAAGGGGCCCCTGTTGGTGACGGTAGTGTGAAGCTCCGTCAACTCCGTGACAAGGGTCACGGAACGCCTTCACTAAACAGCCTCAGGGATGTGAGGGTTGGGAAGCGCCCGACCGAATCCTGAGGCATTTTCGTACAAATCTGATGGGCCATCTCCGACGCGATCGATAGCCTGAGGGTGTACTGGCACGTGGCTCTGCCGCCTGTCACCGCCTCTTTCCTTCCGCAGGAGCTTCTCATGGTCTTTACCGTCCAATGCACTGCCCGGCACTGGTCCGTGTTGCATCCGAAGGCGGGTGACGCCACCCGTTACGCCCGCGGTGCCGATGCCTTCGACGCGGCCGCTGCGCTGGCCCTCGAGCACCATCGTCGCACCGGCCAGCGCAGCACGGTCCGGGTCGAGGCGCTCGGCAGCACCGTGGATGCGCTCCATATCGGGGAGTGACGCCACCGGCCGAGGCGCAGTCAGCCACGGTTGAGTTGTTTGAATGGGGAAAAAACCGCCGTGGTGCGCCCCCCTGTGCGCCGCGCCACGAATCCCGGATGCTTGCGCCATCGTATTCATCCGGAGATTCCGATGGGCAAGGCACTCACCTGGCGAACCCTGGCCTGCACGCTGCTGCCGATGCTGGCGGCCGCAGGCGGCGCGCAGGCGCAGAGCTATGGCTACGGTTATGACGACGATCGCTATGGCGGTCGTGATGGCGGCGGCATCGTCCGCTGCGAATCGATCAAGAACCGCAGCAATGAATGCCGCTTGGAAGGCCGTGCCCGGATGATCCGCCAGTTGTCCGGTTCGCCGTGCGTGGAAGGCGAGACCTGGGGGCAATCGCGCTACGGTGTGTGGGTCACCCAGGGCTGCCGTGCCGAGTTCGTTGGCGAGTACCGCCGTGGCGGTGGCTGGGGTGGTGGCCATGGCAACGGCTGGGGTAACGGTGGCAATGGCTGGGGCGGGGGTGAGGTGATCAGCTGCCATTCCAACGGCCACCGCCAGGAGTACTGTGATGCCCGCATCCGTCGTGGTGTGCGCCTGGTGCGTCAGGATTCACGCAGCGCCTGCATCGAGGGCCAGACCTGGGGCTGGAACCGTCGTGGCATCTGGGTCAGCGACGGCTGCCGGGCGCAGTTCCAGGTGAATTGAGCTCGCCCATCGAAAATCAGAATAATCTGATACAGCTCACATTTTGAACGTCGTATCTTCTGTGATCAGGGCACCCCTGCGTGCCCCTGATCCGTCGCGATGAAGTCTGCCGTAACCGGCACGCCCGTCCCGCCACCGTCGATACGCTGCCTCAAGGAGTGAGCTGCATGTTGATCCGCCTGCAATGCGAGCAACGCCAATGGCGCGTGCTGCACCCGGACCGGCCGGAACCGATCGAGTTCCGCGATGGTGCCCGGGCCTACGATTTCGCTGAAACCCTTGCACGCCTCCACTTCGTCGACACCGGGCAGCGCGCTGCGGTGCGGGTGGAGGCCAGCGGTGCGTTCGTGGAAGCGGTCAGCTACGGCTGAGGGTTGGGGTTTCCGGCCAGATCATCGTTCCGGAGCCCGCCATCCACGCACGGCGTGGATCTACTTTGCATCTGTCTCCACGCATGGCGTGGATCGACCCCTGTTCCGCAGTAGATCCACGCCATGCGTGGATCTACTGGTGGTGACCGGCCTCAGCCCGCCGCGCTGAGCGGCGGGGTCCCGGCAGCCAGCTGCGGCCAGCGCTTGAGTACCGCCGCGCGGATGCCCGCCGCATCGATACCGGCTTCGGCCAGCAGGTCCTCACGGCTTGCGTGGTGCTGGTAACTGTCGGGCAGGCCCAGGTGCAGGATCGGGCGCAGTACGCCTTCGGCGTTGAGCAGTTCGCCGACGCCGGAGCCGGCGCCGCCGGCCACCACGTTGTCTTCGATCGTGACCAGGCCCTCGTGCTGGGCGGCCACGGCCAGCACCAGTTCGCGGTCCAGCGGCTTGATGAAGCGCATGTTGACCACGCTCAGCCCCAGTTCGCGGCCGACCTGCTCAGCGGCGGCCACGGTGCTGCCGAAGGCGAGCAGCGCGACGCGGCTGCCCTGCAGGCGCAGCTCGCCCTTGCCGATCGGCAGGGTGGACAGGTCGGTACCGGCGGCAACGCCGGTGCCGGTGCCGCGCGGATAGCGCACGGCGGCCGGGCCCGGGTGCTGCAGGCCAGTGCTGAGCATCTGCCGGCACTCGGCTTCGTTGGACGGTGCCATCACCACCATGTTCGGCACGCAGCGCAGGAAACTCAGGTCGAGGTTGCCGGCATGGGTCGCGCCGTCCGGGCCGACCACGCCGGCGCGGTCGATCGCGAACAGCACGTCCAGGTCCTGGATGGCCACGTCATGCACCAGCTGGTCGTACGCACGCTGCAGGAAGGTCGAGTAGATCGCCACCACCGGCTTGCCACCCTGGGTGGCCATGCCGGCGGCGAGGGTGACCGCGTGCTGCTCGGCAATTGCCACGTCGAAATAGCGTTGCGGGTATTCCTTGCTGAAACGCACCAGGCCGGAGCCTTCGCGCATCGCCGGGGTAATGCCGTACAGGCGTGGCTCGGCAGCGGCGGCATCGCACAGCCAGTCGCTGAACACATCGGTGTAGGTCGGCTTCTTGGCACCGGCCTTGGCCACCAGGCCCTTGTCCGGATCGAACGGGCCGACGGCGTGGTAACCGATCTGGTCGCCTTCGGCCGGCTCGTAGCCCTTGCCCTTGGTGGTCATCACGTGCAGCAGCTTCGGGCCCTTGGAGGCGCGCAGCGTCTTCAGCGTGGACAGCAGGGCGGGCATGTCGTGGCCGTCGATCGGGCCGGTGTAGTGGAAGCCCATTTCCTCGAACATCGTGGACGGCACGAACATGCCCTTCCAGTGTTCTTCCCAGCGCTTCACGAAGCGCGCCGGATTGTTCTTCTTGTCGCCGAGGATCTTCTTGCCGCCTTCGCGCAGCGCATTGAGCGTGCGGCTGCCGGTGGCACGGCCGAGCATCTTGGTCAGGCCGCCGACCGCCTCGGAGATCGACATGTTGTTGTCGTTGAGGATCACCAGCAGGTTCGGCTCGGGCTCCATGCCACCGGCGTGCATCAGCGCTTCGAACGCCATGCCGGCGGTCATTGCGCCATCACCGATCACTGCAACGACCTGGCGGTTGTCGCCTTCGGACTGGCGGGCGATGGCCATGCCGAGTGCGGCCGAGATCGAGGTCGAGGAGTGGCCGACGCCGAAGGTGTCGTACTCGCTCTCTTCGCGCTTCGGGAACGGCGCGACGCCGTCCTTCTGCTTGACGGTGTGGATCTCGTCGCGGCGACCGGTCAGGATCTTGTGCGGGTAGGTCTGGTGACCGACGTCCCAGACCAGCTGGTCCTGCGGGGTCTGGTACAGGTAGTGCAGGGCCACGGTGAGTTCGATCACGCCCAGACCGGCGGCGAAGTGGCCGCCGCTCTTGCCCACCGACTCGATGAGGTAGGCGCGCAGTTCGTCGGCGACCGCCCTCAATTCGGATTCGTCGAACGTGCGCAGGTCATCCGGTGTCTGGATGCGCGCGAGGCGGGGATAGCGGGCAGAGTCGATCATCATGTTCGCACTTGTTCTGAACGCCCATTTTCGCCCTCAAACGGGGGTGGGGCAAGCAAACGCCGCCGCCCGTGACAGGACGGTGAGGGTTGCATTTTCAGCGATTCAGGTGCTCAGTTTTGACCGCTTGGGCAATTGCGCCTTCAGGAAGGCCATCTGGTCGGCCAGGATGTTGCGGTTGGACAGGATCAGGTGCTCGATCCAGCTGGGCCGGTAAGGCACCGCCAGCAACGGCATTCCGGCCTGCTGCGGGGTGCGGTCGCTCTTGCGCGAGTTGCAGTGGAAGCAGGCGGTGACCACGTTTTCCCAGCAGTCCAGGCCACCCTTGGACAGCGGCATGACGTGGTCGCGGGTGAGCGTGGGGCGGTTGAACTGCTGGCCGCAGTACATGCACAGGTGCGCGTCGCGGGCGAACAGGGCCGGGTTGGTCAGGTTCGGCGTCGGGTCGATCGCGCGGGAGCGGGCGTGGCCGCGAGCGGCGATGATGGGGTGCAGGTCCATGCCGCTCTGCAGGCCGCTGAAGCGGTTGGTGCCGCCGTGGATGTGCAGGCAGGGATCGCCCAGCGTCCAAGCCACCGCCTCGCGGGCGTAGAGGCAGGCCGCATCCTGCCAGGTGATCCAGTCCAGTACGCGTCCGTGGGCATCAAGCGAGAGCAGCCGGACCGAACCGGGGCGATGCAGCGTCGTGGCGTTGGGCGATGCTTCGGCGCCCGGAGCAGAAAACGGAGCTCCGGCTTCGATCAGACCCAAGCGTGTAGTGTCTGTCTCCATCGGGAGAACAGCTTATACCTGAATGTTGACGATTTGTGTATCGCCGACAGGCGATACACAAATCGTCAACATTCAGGTCCACGCATTCCTCCTATCCCCCGCACCTGTCGGTGCGCCCCCTTTAGCAACCCAGCCCGCCGTTGGCGCGCTGGGTTGCCCGCGCATTCTTCCTAATCCCCGCGCCTGTCGGCGCGCCCCCTTTAACAAAAGGGGGCTTTTCTCCAGATGGATTTCGGTGGTTTCCATCCACGCATGGCGTGGATCTACGGTGTCGACCAAGGTCGACACCTACCAGCAGCAGAAATCTGTCGAGGGCGGGGTGGGTCCGGTTGCGGGGGCGTGAGCGCCATGGATGGCGCGACCGAGGCTACAGGGACGTACTTGCGCCGTCCCCCGCAATTGGACCCACCTCGCCACCCTGCAGGAAGCCAGCTCTTGCCGTTGATGTTGCTGTTGCGGTGGCCGGCCAGCGGCCGGCACTACCGCGGGTGCCGGGCGCAGCCCGGCTCAGGCGCCGAAGCGCTCGTCGTCCATCGCCATCAGCGGGGCGGCGCCGGCCTGGATCGCGGCGGCGTGGCTGAGGGTGCGCGGCAGCACGCGGGCGAAGTAGAACCGTGCGGTCTCGCGCTTGCCCTGGGCGAAAGCGGCGCCGTGCGCGCTGGCATCGGCGGCCGCCACGCTGCGGGCCCACCAGTAAGCCAGCACCACGTAGCCCGAATAGAACAGGTAGTCGTAGCTGGCCGCGCCGAGTTCGTCCGGATTGGAAGCCGAACGCTGCAGCACATCCATGGTCAGCTTGCCCCATTCGGCGGCCTTGGCGCGCAGCGGGCCGATGAACTCGGCCAGCGCTTCGTTGCCCTCGTTGGCCTTGGCGAAGGCTTCGATCTCGGCCAGCATCAGCTTCAGGCCGGCGCCCTGGCTGGACGCGGTCTTGCGGCCGATCAGGTCCAGCGCCTGGATGCCGGTGGTGCCTTCATACAGCGTGGTGATGCGCGCATCGCGGGCCAGCTGCTCCATGCCGTGTTCGCGGATGTAGCCGTGGCCACCGAAGCACTGCAGGGCGTTGTAGGTGTTCTCGATGCCCCATTCGGTCTGGCAGGCCTTGGAGATCGGGGTCAGGAAGCTCACCAGGGTGTCGGCGCGCTCGCGCTCGGCGGCATCCTCGGCGTGGTGGGCGACGTCGATCAGGGTGGCGGCGTGCAGGGCCAGCAGGCGGCTGCCCTCGACCAGTGACTTCACCGTCAGCAGCATGCGGCGCACATCCGGATGGACCAGGATCGGGTCGGCCGGCTTGTCCGGGAACTTGGCGCCGCTCAGGGCGCGCGACTGCAGGCGCTCACGGCTGTACTTCAGTGCGTTCTGGTAGGCGCGCTCGGACAGGCCGATGCCCTGCAGGCCGACGCCCAGGCGCGCGGTGTTCATCATGGTGAACATGGCCTGCAGGCCCTTGTGCGGCTGGCCGACCAGGTAGCCCTGCGCACCATCGAAGTTCATCACGCAGGTGACCGACCCCTTGATGCCCATCTTGTGCTCGATCGAGCCGCAGCGCAGTGCGTTGCGCTCGCCGACGTTGCCTTCGCGGTCGACCTTGAACTTCGGGGTGACGAACAGCGAGATGCCCTTGGCACCCGGAGGGGCGTCGGGCAGCTTGGCCAGCACCAGGTGCACGATGTTGCCGGTCAGGTCGTGCTCGCCGGCGGTGATGAAGATCTTGGTGCCGGTGATCGAGTAGCTGCCATCGGCATTCGGCTCGGCCTTGGTCTTGAGCAGGCCCAGGTCGGTGCCGCAGTGCGGCTCGGTCAGGCACATGGTGCCGGTCCAACGGCCCTCGATCAGCGGCTTCAGGAAGGCCTCGTGCTGCCAGGCCTCGCCGTGCTGCTTCAGCGCTTCGATGGCGCCGTGCGAGAGCAGCGGGAAGTTGCCCCACGCCAGGTTGGCGGCGTTGATCATCTCGTTGAGCGGCACGCCCAGGGTGTGCGGCAGGCCCTGGCCGCCCAGCTCCGGCGAGGCGGTCAGGCCGGTCCAGCCGCCATCGACGAACTGGTCGTAGGCCTGCTTGAAGCCGGGCGGGGTGGTCACTTCACCGGTGGCCTGGTCGAGCACGCAGCCGATCTCGTCGCCGACGCTGTTGAGCGGGGCCAGCACGGTGGCGCTGAAGCGGCCGGCTTCTTCCAGCACGGCATCGACCACGTCGGCGGTGGCGTCGGTGAAGCCCAGGCGGGCGAACAGGGGTTCGACCTTGAGCACATCGTGCAGGGCGAAACGGAGGTCGGAAAGCGGGGCGGTGTAGCTGCTCATCGGTACGTCTCGATTTGATCAGGGACAGGGGGAGCGGCGCCGGGCGCCGCGGCGGAAAGCGGGAGTCAGCGCAGCACGCCCGGCAGGCCCGGGGCCTGGTTGAGGGTGCTGCGGCTGCTGATGTCGAAGCTGCGCTGCTTCTTTTCCTGCGGCGTTGCTGCCACCGTTCCCTTCAGGCCATAGGCCAGGGTGCGGTTGCTGGCCAGCGCATCGGCCACCACCAGGCGTGCGGCCGAGCTGGGCACCAGGTTGACCTGGATGACGTCGGCCGAGGTGCCGCCGATGGAAATGCCCGGCTTGGCCTGCAGGGTGCCGGCGTCGCTGTCGCCGACGGTCAGCGCCAGCGCGACGTCATCGAAGGTCATGGGCATGGAGCTGTAGTTCTGCAGGCGCAGGGCTACGGTCCAGTTGCCGTCGGCGCGCACGGTCAGCTGCTGCAGGCTGGCCGCCGGTTCCGAAACACGCTTGACGATGCCGTTGTTGCAGGCAACAAGGGCGAGGGTGCACAGGACGATCAAGGCGATACGGAAGCGGTGGAGCATGGGCGCAGGTCCTCTGGAGGGGTGCGTTGGATAAGCATACTACGGCGTATGGTCGTTTGGATCGCCTGTGGCGACCCGTCGCAGAGGGTAGCGCGTGAAGATGGCGGCCGGGCGTGCGCGGCGCCGGATGGCGCGCGCGTGGTGCGCCGGATGCGACGCGGTTCAGTCGGCGGGCGTATCGCGAATCGGAGCCATCAGGCGCAGTGGGCCGAGGTCGTAGCCCATCGTCTCGGCTTTCTCTTTCAACTGTTCGAACCGGGCGCGATCCATTTCCGGCAGGCGCGAGAGGATCCACAGGTACTTACGGTCCGGCTCACCGACCAATGCCCACTGATAGTCCGGGTCCAGTGCCAGGACCCAGTAGTCCGCCCAGACCAGTGGCACCCAGCTCAGCCAGTCCGGCACGAAGCGCACCTGCAACTGGCCGGGATGGCCTGCAACCGGGCGTGCAACGCCTTCAGCAACCACGCGTTCTCCGTCGCCGTTGCGGCAGGCATTGGTGACACTGATGCGGCCATCGCGGCGCAGCCCGTAGTTGGCGGTGATCTCGCCGACGCACTGCTTCTGGAACGACACCGGAAGATGCGCGATCTCGTGCCACTGGCCTGCGTAGCGGTCGATGTCCAGCGTGTCGACTGCGCGCACCGGTTCGGCGGCGATCACCGGGGAGGCGGCCAGCAGCAGGCAGGCAAGCAGGGTCGGGCGCAGAGGCATCGGCAGGCTCCAGGCAGGAGTCTGGAGCGTAGGTGCCACCGCACATGCCGGTGTAAATGTTTCGTCAACCGGGTGGTGTGGCCGCCGCTTGCGCGGAGCGCGAACAAAAAAAAGACCTGCATTTCTGCAGGTCTCTGAAGATGGTGGCCGAAGACGGAATCGAACCGCCGACACGGGGATTTTCAATCCCCTGCTCTACCAACTGAGCTACTCGGCCAAATTGTGTGGCAACCGTGATCAAACCCGGTTTCCGGAAAAAAAAGACCCGCATTTCTGCAGGCCTTCGAAAGTGGTGGCCGAAGACGGAATCGAACCGCCGACACGGGGATTTTCAATCCCCTGCTCTACCAACTGAGCTACTCGGCCACATGTTTCGTTGCAGCGAGGTCGCTGCCAAGGACGCGTATATTACGGAGGTCGGCTGCCTTCGGCAAGCGTTTTGCCAAGATTTCTTCACATTGCCGTCTGCGCGCTCGCAAGTGCTTGATCCTCCGTTCTGGGGCGGGGTGTGGCCAGTCGATCATCGTCTGCGGTGGAAATCAGCAGATCGCCGCGATCGCCAAAGCTGCAAGGGCAAGGGCTGCGCCGGACCTGCGCCGGTCCGGGCGATGGAACGCTGTTTTCGTGGCCGCCATCGGGGATGGCTGCGGCGTAGTGTCGGCACTCCTTTCCTGATGCTGGCAACAGCAGAGACCTGGCCATGTCCGATCCCTCGACCACCTCCCGCATCGTGCTTGCGTCGCGTCCGCAGGGGGCGCCAAGTGCAGCCAACTTCCGCCTGGAACAGGTTGCGTTGCCGTCATTGGCCGATGGCGAAGTGCTGCTGCGCAACCGCTACCTGTCGCTGGACCCGTACATGCGTGGGCGCATGGACGAGGGCCCCTCGTATGCCGCGCCGGTGGCGGTGGGCGCGGTGATGGAAGGGCAGACCGTGGCCGAGGTGCTGCAGTCCAACGCCGAGGGCGTAGCCGCAGGTGAGCTGGTGCTGGCGCCGGGTGGCTGGCAGACCCACGCGGTGCTGCCGGCCAAGGCACTGGGGCGCCGCCTGGACCCGGCCGGACTGCCGCTGAGTACCGCGCTGGGCGTGTATGGCATGCCCGGCTTCACCGCCTATTCCAGCCTGCATGAAATCGCCCGTTTGAAGCCGGGTGAGACGCTGGTGGTGGCTGCCGCGACCGGGCCGGTGGGCGCGACCGTGGCCCAGCTGGCCAAGCTGCAGGGCGCGCGCGTGGTCGCCATCGCCGGCGGCGAAGCCAAGCGTGCCTATCTGCAGACGCTGGGCGTGGACGTGGCGCTGGATCATCGCGCCGCTGATTTCGCCGCGCAGCTGCGTGCGGCGGTGCCCAGGGGTATCGACGTGTATTTCGAGAACGTAGGCGGGCACGTGCTGGATGCAGTGCTGCCGCTGCTCAACGATTTCGCCCGCATTCCGGTGTGCGGCACCATCGCCACCTACAACGAGCGGGGCGTCGAGCAGCCCGGCCCGGACCGGTTGCCCGCACTGTTCAGCCAGATCCTGCGCCAGCGCCTGACCGTGCGTGGTTTCATCGTGCACGACTTCAACCACCTGTGGCCGGAGTTCGAACGCGAGATGCCGCAATGGCTGCGCGACGGCCGCATCCAGTACCGCGAGGATGTGGTGGAAGGGCTGGAGAATGCGCCGGAGGCGTTCTTCGGGCTGTTGCAGGGGCGCAACTTCGGCAAGCTGGTGGTGAAGCTGGATTGAGGCCTTGGCGGTGTGCCTACCAAGGTCGGCACCTACGGGAAGCTGAGTGTGCCGACCAAGGTCGGCAGCTACCGGAAGCTGGGTGTGCCGACCAAGGTCGGCACCCACGTCAGGCAGTCGAGGCCTTTTCCCGGCGCAGCAGTTCGCGCTTGCGCGCTACGCCCCAGGCATAGCCGGACAGGTCGCCATCGCGGCGCACCACGCGGTGGCAGGGCACGGCCACCGCCAACGGATTGCTTGCGCATGCGCGTGCGACGGCACGGCTTGAGCGCGGCGCGCCGATACGCGCGGCGATATCCGCATACGAGGCAGTCTGCCCACGCGGAATCTGCTGCAGCGCCTGCCACACCCGTTGCTGGAACGCGGTGCCGCGGATGTCCAGTGGCAACGTGGCGCCTCGCGAAGGATCCTCGACCAGGCCTACGACCTGTGCCACCAGTTGCTCGTAGCCCTGGTCGGCGCCCACCAGTTCGGCCTGTCGGAAGCGTTGCTGCAGCGACTGCAGCAGGGTCTCCGGATCGTCGCCGAGCAGGATCGCAACCACGCCGGTCCCGCTGCTGGCCACCAGCACGCTGCCCAGTGAGCTTTCGGCAAGCGCGAAGTGGATGACTTCGCCGCGCCCCCCTGCGCGCCATTGCTTGGGCGTCATGCCCAGCAACTTCGGTGCGTTCTCGTAGAAGCGTCCACTGGAACCGAAGCCAGCATCGTGGAAGGCGTCGGTGATGCGTTCCTGTTGTTCCAGCCCGGTGCGCAGGCGGTCGGCGCGCAGCGCGGCGGCGTACTGCTTGGGGGTCAGCCCGGTGGACTGCTTGAACAGGCGATGCAGGCGCGTCGGGCTGCAGCCAGCGATATCGGCCAGTTCCTGCAGCGAGGGTTCGTCGAGGCTGGCCTGCAGGTGCCGGCAGACCCGTTCGATGCGGTCATCGAGGGCGGTGGTGGCGGTACTGTCCATGGCCGGATTCTGGCACGTGCCGGTGCTGCGGAAACTCCGTTTCCTGCACTCACCTGTGAGGCCCGGAAACGGAGTGTTGGCGGGCCGAAGGCACGGCATCGTGGCGGCCACTTCACAACCGGTACCACGACCATGCGCCTGAACAACAAGATCGCTCTCATCACCGGTGCCAGCGCCGGTATCGGCCGCGCCAGCGCGCTGCGCTTCGCCGCCGAAGGAGCAAAGCTGGTGCTCAACGCACGGCGGCCGGAGCCGCTGCAGGCGCTGGCCGAGCAGATTCGCGCTGCCGGTGGCGAAGCCGTGGTGCACGCCGCCGACGTGGCCAACCCGGGCACGGCGCAGGCGCTGGTCGATCTGGCCCAGCAGTCATTCGGCGGCCTGGACATCGCGCTCAACAATGCCGGCATGCTCGGCCCGGGCGTGCCGGCGGCGGAGTTTCCGGTGGATGCCTGGCGCGAGGTGATGGCCACCAATCTCGACGCCGCTTTCCATGCGGCACGCGCGCAGCTGCCGGCACTGCTGGCGCGCGGCGGCGGCTCGCTGGTGTTCGTCGGTACCTTCGTCGGCCACACCGTGGGATTCCCGGGCATGGCGGCCTATGCGTCAAGCAAGGCCGGGCTGATCGGCCTGAGCCAGGTGATCGCTGCCGAATACGGTGCGCGCGGTGTGCGCAGCAACGTACTGCTGCCCGGTGGCACCGATACGGAGATGGGCCGGCAGGCCGCACCGACCGGCGATGCCCGCGACTTCGTGCGCTCGTTGCACGCACTCAAGCGCCTCGCCGAGCCGGAGGAGATCGCCAATGCGGCGCTGTTCCTGGCCAGCGATGAGAGCAGTTTCGTTACGGGTACCGCGATGCGCGTGGAGGGGGGGGTGTCGATCACCCGTACCTGAGCGCGGTCACGTGCGTGGTGAGTAGCGAATGCCGCTGCTGGCCATGAAGCCTTTCGGATCGAAACGGGCCCAGGCTTCGCCCCAGTTGAACCGGGCTTGGCCGCCGCTCAGCTTGCGACCCAGCGCCACACCCAGCGTGCGGCGCATGAAGGCGACTTCTGCATCGATTGCGGCCTGGGTCGGCCAGCCGTCTTCCAGTGCTGCACCGGGTAGATCGACCCCCATCGTCACCATGTCGAGCTGTTGTCCGAGGAAGCACAGGCTGATGCCAGCGGGCGCACCGCCTAGGCTGAGCCGGTGCAGGCTCAACCAGTGATAGCCGGTGCCGACATCACGCTCCCCACTTACCAAGGCGGTAAAGGCGATGCGCGCTTCATCCAGTGAGAGCGTGGGGCAGATCAAGGCCGGCAGATTGCCGAGCTGGATGCTGCCGTCGGTCGCATCGAGGCGCATCGGCACGGCGTGTGCTGCGTGCTGGGCAGAAGAGGGCATGGCATACCGGTGGGCGTGGTGCCTCGGATTCTGGCTGCACGGGGGCCGCAGCGGCAAGCCAGTGCCTGCACATGACGTTGGCACAGGACTGACCTGTGGCCCGGTCATGCTGAGGCGGCCTACGTGCTCGCTGGCATGCTGCCACAGGTCGATTGCCAAGACTCGATCACCGGGTGGAGGATGAGCGACGAAGCGGAGCGCTATCTCGTTGAGGCCGCCGCGTGGAACCATGGCGATGCCCGCGATGTGCTGGCCCGGCAGGCTTGCCGCAGCAAGTCCGGGTTGAACCGAGCATTGGAGGCGCGCATTGCAGAGCTGGCACATGACGGCGACTGACTCCTACAGAATCACCAGGCAGCCGGCCCCGAGCCGGTTGCCTACGGTCCACATCGACGCTGACAGGGCGGGCGCGTTTCGAGCCTTGGCGCGGCAGCAGGGCGTAACACCCACCGCAGCCCTTGCGGCACTGGTGAACACGCACGCCAAGGTCCGCGAGCCGTTCTCGGCCCGGGTTCGGGCCAAGGCCGGGCAGGGTAAGCGCTACAGCGATCTTCTTCCGGACCCGAAGGTTCCCAAGTCTCAAGCAGAGCTTCTGGCAGTAGATGCCAAGGCCGCTGGGATCACGCTGGGCGAGGCGCTGAGGCAGCTGGTGGACCGGTGCCTGAGGTATAGCCGGTAAGCAAGAGCGCAAGGTAGACGCAAGCCGAACTGCTCAACCATCTTGATTTCCCTGCGCAAAGTTGATGAAAGCAGGATTTCCCGCCCTTGCCGTGATGAATGAAGCATATCGAGTGGCGTGGGGGCTGACGACAGAGTCAGTCCTCTTCATAGATCTTCGTCAGAAGGGATCGCATATCTTCCTCTGAAGCCAAGGGATCGGCCGTTCCAATAAGCGCTTGGAGTTTGAGCAGATCTGGATGCTCCCCCGACTTTGAGATGAAGAAGCGATGCGACAACGCTGCAGATGCACTATTGATCTCCTTCAGTTGAGCCCAGGCGCTCTCTCCCTTCCGCACTGCGGCAATGCATCGCGTGGGGGAGACTGGGAGGTAGATCTGATCCAGCGGAGAATCGTCGTCAAAATCTCCGATGGGCAAGCGAGGTGAGCGATCAGCGCGAAAGCCGATTGCGGCGCAGTCCCCAAGAATGAACTCATCGCCTACGGATGCATTGATGACGGAAAAATCGTAAAGCTGGGTGAGAGAGGCCACTCGCTCCGGGATCGTCGGGTCATCTTCGAAGACTCTGCGGAAAGCTCTATCGGCCATTTGCGCGCTTTCATGATCCATGCGTGCAAAAAGCTCAGCAGCCAAGGCTCTCCCGTTGATCTGCATCTGGGCTATTATCTGCTCACGTCGCCTGTGCCACTCCTGCTTTAGCCGAGAAACTAGCTTTGCGCGCATCTCGCGAGGCATGGGGGGAAGTTTCTTCAGTTCCCCTTGGATGACTTCCTCAAGTTTGGACTTGTCGCTCCAGTAGGCTTCTATCTCCTGGCGTCTGATGCCGTGCGTCTGGATCAGTCCCGCCAGCTCGTTGATGAAAACTTTCACCGTGGTCTCGAGCGATTCTCGCATCTTCTTCGTTCTTACCGCAAGTGCAGCAACGAGCAGCGCCTGCTCACCTTGCGAAACGCTGGATGGGTTCTCGTTCAGCCGATTAAGTATCAGGGCGAGTCGGTTCTCGCTCTCCGTAACGTTGTCGTCAGCGCACGATTCTTCTGGATTTCCGTAGAAATCCCTTTCTTGCCCTAGGCCCATGGTGCTGGGCGCATAGCTCCGCGTGCTCTCGTGGGCGTGCACGTAGTCCTGCGTGCCGCTCGTTCGGTAGCGAAAGGTGCGTTGCAGGAATCGAGGGAGGTAATGCTGTCGTCGGCCGGCCATATCTCATCATGCTCCAACTTGGGAAGTTTGGCACCTGCCGAATAGCTGCCCTTAGGCGGGCGGATTTGCCCTTGCCTCTCGCAGCGGTACCCAGTGGCGTCGGATGTATAGGGAAAGCGTTGCCCATCTAGCCTGGCGGGCTGTTGAATGCTAGCTCCGCAGCTGGATGTCGCGGCCGCTCGGGTTAAGCTAAATACTCGGGATGTCCGGTCGGATCGGTCAGGTTAGCTTGGTGGCCGACGTGAAGATTTTTGGGTGCACGTTGGATGGTGCAATAAGGCCGGGGTGGTGGGATACAATGCGGCAATCCGGCAGGCTGATTCAGGGGATGGGCAGCGGAATGTGCAGCATGAGTGACGTTCGGCGGACACTTCAAGAAAGGAGTGCCGTTTGGGCTTACCAGCAGTTTCAGTTTGCTTATCCCGAACTGGAGTCGATCCTGCACGGCGAGGATGGTCGTTATGAAATCCACGTCGTGGGTCCTGTGGGCGATTGGGACGAGCTTTCCCGAATTTTTGATAGAGAGATTCGACCAATCACCGCCAATGTGAAGTTGGTGAGTGAGCCGCCCTCCCTTGAAAAGCTGAACATCTCGACCACAGCTGCTGACGACGCCTGGTTGATCAACGAGCCGATGACCCACCCCTGGATCAATGATCTGCTGAGCCTTGCTGCACCCGGTCTGCCTGCGGGAAATTTGGTGTTTAAGTTCGACCTTGATGGCTTCTTCTTTGAGCATCAAGGGTTGTCGAATGAGGAGCTGGCATCTGTAGATGCAGCGTACCGGAAACTTCAGTTGCCAGGGTCTTTGCGCTTCGCGCAGCTGTCCGCGTCTCCTACAAAGGAAGAAGTAGTTTCCGCCGCGGTCGCGCCTGAGAATTTTCTCGATCTGCCAGTCGTTCGACGGTTCAGGGCTTCATCTCAAGCTATCCGCGGGCTGGTTGAAGAAGATGAGGACTCTTGGCGAGAGTTCACCAGTTCCCGCAGTCAACAGCGGTTCTCCAGGAGCGAGTCGAGTCGTGAAAAGTTCTCGGTACTGTTCGGTGCAGATGATCTAAGTGACGTAAAGCTGGCTGAGCTATTGTGCATCTACGATGTCGTCAACATCGTGCCAACCTATGACCTGGGGTGGCTTGGTCGCCACGAGATTGACTTGGCTTCCTTTGAAGAGCTTGTCGGCATGGGGAGGATAAGGCTCGTACTGCCGGTGCCGGTCGCTCGTTATCCTTCGTCTCTGGTAGAGGCGGCCGTTGGAGCAAACAAGTCCTCGGTGATCCTGAGCCGGCGCCTGGCTTCGCTTACGGTGTCGCACGGGCAGCACAAGGATCCACTCCTGTATGGACCATTCAGTAACCAAGAGCGCATTGATCTCCTGCGAATGATTCAATCTGTCGGATCTTCGACTCCGTTGGCCCCTTTGGTCTCGGCCTACGGCAGGGTCCTTAGGCAACAGCATACCGCGTTGTTCCGTCATGGCGCGGTTGCGACCATGGAGTCCGGCTTTGGAGCACTGGTAGGGGAGTTGGTGCACGCGACACGCGGCGTCGATGCGCGCTTGGAGCTGAGCCACGCCGGCGCCATGGTCGAATGGGCGGCGTGCCTTGGTGCGACCTACTTGCCCCGCGAGTTTGCTGATTACGATGAGTCCGGCAATGCAACCACCATCGCCAACTACTTTAACCGGACGTCTGGAACGACTCCTGGACACGTCGCGGATCGAATGCATCGCGTCGTCGATGGCCTTCTAGCCCCGCGAGGCTTGTCAGCGTTGGAAGTGGCTCGGGGCACAACTGCCGAATCGTTCTGGAAGTTCCGCCGGGTGGCGCGCGGCCTATTGACGGCGGATATCGATCGAGAGGAGCTGAGTCAGGCGGTGAGAATGCTTAACGACGATGTCCGGTCCTTTGAGCGTCGGCGAGAGTTTCAAGCCAAGTACCACATAAGAACTACATTGACGGAACTGGTCACGCTTCCGCTTAACACCAAGATTGATTTGCTATTTCCGGGCGCGTCTTTCGTTGCTGCAAGCCTCGCTCGCATCTGCAAGACCGTGCTTAAGGACAGGGGGGTGTTTCCGAGTGAGGAGGGGCCTTGGGGAGACGTTGTGGATGCCATCCATGGGTTGGCTACGTGGACGTCACTGGATGCGGTCGTTATATCGAGAGCCCGTGACCGACTGAGGAATTGATTGCCGTGTGCGCAGAGGACGGGTGCTGCGGCGAACGAGCCTAGCCGGTGAATTTCCATTCCCTGGACTGCCTGGGCTGGCCCTGGCGCGTTCCAGTTACCCACTATGACATTGGAGTGGCGGTGGGGTTTCAAAGTAGGTGCCCGCTGGCTATGATCCGCCTGAGGACCACGGTAGGTCCATAGGTATTGGCATGGCGACGATCCAGGTTCATGCAGGGGATTTTGGTAAAGGAAAGGCCACATTGATGATGGGAGTCATCACGTTCGCGTGGCAGGCGGGGGATGGTTGGGCCGGGGGTTCGCTGCTCCTAAAGGACATTGAATCCGTGGATGTCGCTACGGAGGAAAGTGTTAAGCGGATAGGTGGAACAGTAGGGTGGGGCTTGGTGGGTGGTGCATTGCTGGGCCCGCTCGGGCTGCTCGCAGGGCTGCTGGCAGGTGGTCGGAGTAAGGACATCACGTTCGTGGCGAAGACCAAGGGAGGCAAGAAATTCCTAGCGACCACAGATTCGGCATCATTCAAAAAGATTGCCGCCGCCGCCTTTTGAGTTGTCTGAGTGATCTAATCATGTGCTAGGTGACCTCTGGTTCTTCAGCAGAGAGGCGTACCAGCATTTGTTCTTCCGTTCACAGGAGAGGTCTGCATGCTTGAGTTGTTCACTATCTCGTCGAAAACGCTTTGTTTCATTCTTTCCGCAGATCCGGCAAGTCTCAACGCAATTCAGGGTGCTATTCGACGTGCCCTCGAAGACGGAAATTCGCCAGACGAGCTGGAGGCAATGCGCCAGAGGGCGTGCCTTTCGGAACATTTGGGGACTTACTCAGTCAGCTCGGAAGGTCGGGCGCGGCGACTTTAGCCTTCCAGTAATCTGTTTTGCATGGTCGTTGAGGTGATACATGCAACGTCCTGGCGGCCTGCTGTATGCGTGGCAGGCCGTGGGTAGGTCGCGCTGGTCCCTTTCGGATCCTATTCTTGTCGCGCCAAGTTCAAGCCTAGTTGCCTTACCTCATCGCTCCAAGCCCGGTAGTCATCCAGCGGCATAGGGGCCTCCAAGCCACGCTCCACCCGTTCCAGGTATCTGCCCTTCCGGGCCATCGCCCCTCGATACAACAACTCGGCTTCTTCCAGTCTATCCGCCCGCTTCGCGGCCCGCAGCTGGGCTAGCCGACGAACCGAATCCGGGTTCGTGGATAGCACACGGGGAGCATGAGGAAGAGGCGGACCGCCTGTCAGGGGAACCCGCTTGTTGTTGCTCACTACGTCACGGACCAGGTGGTGCCAGCACTCCCGCCAGTCCTCTGCACCGACCGGGCCACCGCCTGGCACGTCCAACGGCGCGACGATCCCATGGGCCTCAATGAGCGCCCAAACCGCCCCTAGGAAGGCTCCCGCCGGCAGGCGCAGGAGGTGGGTGTGGTCCTCCGCCAGCACCTCACCCCCATCCCGCATTCGCAACGCCAGCAGGGCCTCGCCCAGTGCTAGGGCATCGCCCGCACGGGTGCTCCAGCCAACTACGCACACTCGCTCACCATCGACCATCCCAGCCCACGCATGGACCCGGAACCGGGGCTTGTTGAAACGAGAAGTTAGGTGGTCCAGCACGCGGCCCCTCTTCGCATGGCGGCTGAGTGGGGTGAAGTGGTTCTCGGCATACAGCAACGCCGACCTACGGCGTTCTAGCAGCAGGGCCGCTCGGTCAGTGGGCGCTGTCGCTTGCCACTCTGACCAGCTCACCAAATCGCGAAGGCCCTTTGCAGCAGCGCAGGTTCGGCAGGCAGGCGCCCAGTTCTCGCTGACTTGGGCTGGACCACCCAGTTGTGGCGGCACCAGTGCTACGGCTTGCCAAGCACGGCCACTGGTGCCCTCCAGAGGGGCGGAGCAGAACGCGCAGCACGAACCAAACTCTGCCAGCAGCGCGTTGCGGTTCCAGCGCTGTGAGAACTTGCGCGCGGGGGCTTCGGCACGGGCAACGGCTTCAAGGAACGGGACGGTATCAAACACCGCATGCCCCCACGCCGTTCAAAACTGCTTTCGTCCCCCGACTTCGCAACGCGACGAGAGCGGCCCGGCAGTGGCTTGAGAAAGATTTGACTAAAACGACCTGGCGGGCCTCAGGGAGCATCCTCGCACCAGGCAGCCAGTTCCCCAGTCCCCGCACTGGCAAATGGCAGAAAGCCCGCCAGTGCCCCTCCCTGCGCTGAGCAAGGTGGTGGCTTTCGGTAACGCTGACCCGGCTAAAACGCAACTCCAAAAACCCTTGAAGAAGACCGCAACCGTTTGGGTGCCGTCTGAGTTGTTGGTGACTTCGACGTTCTTGCCCGCCTTTGCTGTCGAACCCGAGCCGGTCCCGGCGGTTCCGTCCACGCCATCGTTGCCGGCAGGCCCCTGCGCTCCTGGTTGCCCTTTCAAGCTTGCCAGCCAATCTTGTTCATTGCCCTGGAAGCCGTTGGCCAGCGCCACCTCGTAGGCGCTTAGCCCATCGACACCACGCGGGCCCGGGGTACCCGTGCCGCTGCCTGGGTTTTGCTCAAGGGAAGTCACGCGTCCATCTAGGTCGTCCAAAGCGGCTCCCACGGTTTGATGAGTGGCCCCGCTCCGGAACTGATAAATCGGCGCTACAAAGTTCCCATTAACGAACGTGGCACCACCGCCAAGCGCTTGTGCGGCCTGACGGACCTGCCCGAGGTTCGCTACATCGGTGTCGGACGTCCCGGCCCGCACGTTGGTAATCCGGCGGGAGCTCTGGCCTCCGCCCTCAGAAGTGGCGCCTACGCTGACTTCGTCGCTGGCCCAGCAACGGCTATTGGAGCCCAAGGCGACGCAATCCTACGCCCGTGACTCGGCCCCGACGCCCACCGCCACAGACTGGCGTGCATCGGCGACGGCAGAGGAACCAAGGGCAACAGCGTGATCGGCGTTGGCCTGGGCCAAGTTGCCTTGTGCGATCGAAGCGTTGCCTCGCGACCTGCTGAAATAGCCTATCGACATCGACAGGTCTCCACTTGCTTGTGACTGAACACCGACCACTAAGGAGTGGACGCCGGTAGCCGCGGATTGGGTTCCCAGTGCGATCGCCGCTTCACCGCTGGCGTAGCTCAACGTGCCAGTGGCTACCGCGTTGACGGCCGTCGCATTTGCGCCCTGGCCCGTGGCGATGGAGTTCACGCCGGAAGCTTGCGCGTTTGTTCCTGAGGCAATCGCGTTGTCTGCGGAGGCGCTGGCTTGAACGCCGGTTGCAATCGCCCCGTCGCCGGACGCATTGGCGTATGCGCCCGTTGCAGTGGCATTCGGACCTGAAGCTTGTGCGTATTCCCCGGTGGCGGTGGAGTTGGGGCCTGAAGCGGTAGCCCCGGTTCCTGTGGCGGTTTGAGCAAACGATGGGGAGGAAAGCAACGTGGCTCCCATCAAAGCCGTTAAGATCGAAATGCGAAGCGACGACATGAAAACCCTCCCCACTATGAGTTGATACTTAACCCATAGCAGGGGATTTCATTTGCGCAAGGCGATCAGGCGATCTTTCTCAAGCTGTTAGGAAAGGTCGCAGAATAAACCCGCTCCGGGATAGCCAAGCTCCATGCGTAGCGGTTTTCATTGCTCCACAGCAAGCACTCGGTTGCCATGCCGGCAGGGCACCACTGCGGTGTCAGGGCTAGGGCCAGGGCGTACGGCGCGGGTTTGCCAATGACGGGAGCAAACGGGCGGCGCGGCTTTCCGTTTCGGTGGGCCCACTTCGCCTGGACGCATTCGGCCCTGAGCTCGACGTGGGGGTAGTCCTTCGGACTGGTCCACCGGCCTCCCCAGTTCAACCCGACCATTTCTGACAGCTCGCCGAACCGAAAGTAGCCGGCCATCACATGCGGATCGCCCAGGTCCCAGCTGGGCTGCCCGTTGACGAACACGGCTGCATCCAGTGCCAGACCAAAGTTATGGCAACTGCTGTAGGCACCAACGGTGGTGACGCCAGAAGCTGAAGCGAGGAGCGCAGCCTGTCGCTCTGGCGAACGGTAGCCCTCAAGTGGGCGCACGTCGAACCCTTCCACAGCAAGCTGGGCTTGGACGGCTTCCACCTTTTCCCTCAAAGCAGGAGAGACCCCTTTCCAAACCCGGCCACTCTTCGGATGGAAGAATCGGTGGATAGCGCCATGCGATTTTGGGGGTTGGTAAGCCCAGGCGGAGAACGGCTTGGGTTTGGGTTCGACGGTCGAACACCCAGCCAAGGCCAGACAAGCCAGAGCAGCGGCGATTGTAAAGCGGAGTTGCATGCTGTCCTCCCAGAAAGATCATTGGATGCTTTCAGGGGTAGTGGATTTCTAGGAAGGCGCAAGCAAGCTAAAAGAAAGCCCCCGAACAACCGGGGGAGGAGGCCTGTTGCCGAGGGCTTAGAGAGGCCCGGGACTAAAGTCCCAGCCTCGTTGCAAGGCATAGCATGCAAAGATTGAAAGTCAATCTGGGAAGCTATGCCGCGATCACCACGATGTCGCCTGCCATAGAGGCATCGTTTACGGCATCGATATCGAAGTGATCGACCCCGAGGAGATCGGCTTGATATGTCAGGGCTGGGATGGTCTGCTTTCCGCTCTCAATGAACGAAACTACTTGGCCCAGCTGGTCTTCGGTAATGCGGAAGGAAAGGTCTCGATCAGAAGTCAGTGCCTTGACGCGGTTTCCGTTGAGCTCATCAAGGTCTTGTGCGAGGTTGTGAAGAGTTTCTTGGCCGCGCTTGCGAGCACCCACCTTGGTTTGAACTTGGGCGAGGAACAGCCCAAGGTTTACCAAGCGGTCTTGGAGCACCTGGATGTCAATCAGGCGGTCCACGTTGCTTGCTGCTTTGACGGCGTGGCGCTGCAACACCAGCTTGGTGAACTGGTATTGCTCATGGAAGTCCTGAATCTTGTGCTTGAGGAGCTCGATATCGTTCTCCTCAAAGTGCTGCTCGCAGGCGAGCACCAGGCCACGAAACCTCGCCTCATCCATCAGCAAACTGCGTTCGTGGGCTTCGCTGACCATTTGAAGTGTTTGAGCGATGCCGGCTGACTGCGCTTCGATCTGGCCGCTGATCTTGTTCAGCTTCCTGCAAACGATGACGAAGCCCGCGGTCGTGACGGCCAGATTCAAGCCGGCCATGGCGAGGTTGGCCATCTGTAGTGCTTGAAGTGAACCCATGCTCTGTTGGAGGACATCCATGCCGCCCTGAAGGTTGCCCATGCTGTGTTGCATGGCGGCCTGCAGTTGGGAAATGCTCTGCTGGGCCTGCTGCGGGTCGCCTGGGAATACAAGGTGCGCGGCGATCTGGCCCCCCTTTCCAGTTCCCGCGGCGTATCGCACCACGCCTCCAAAAACGTTTAGCTCTCCAGAGGCGATACGCACAAGGATGTCTTGAAGCTTGGGCAGATCACGCGCCAGCTCTGCATTGGTCAAAGACATGCTTTCAGCCTCTCAGAATAGTGTTGGAAATCGGCGTCAATGCGCTTGCGACGAATTTTGGCGATCTGAAGGACAGCAGGGACTGTAATGCGGAATGCTGGGCCTGTCGCTTCGTAGAGTGAGTACCCCGCAGCCCCAACCGCGACAGGGCCCGCGACAAACGACGCCGCACGAGCGCTCAAAGCGGATGCAAAGCCTGCGACCCCGCCAGCGGAGGCCAAGCCTGCTGCCGTCCCTGCGTTCTGAACTAGTTGTTGCACTACCTTGTCGATGACCGAGTTGGGCGTGGTCTCGCCGGCGCCCTCTGCAGTTGCATCGTCGGGCGAATATTTCCCGATGGCTCCCACAAGGGCCAACTCTTCGAGAGCATAGACGTCGGCGTCCTCTGGGATCTTGCCAACCAGCTTTTTAGCAACGTCTTTGGCCAGCTCCGAGTATTCGACCCCGGAGGACCGGTAGGTGTTCATTAGAGTGTTGCCGCCGAAGGCGCAGATCTCCTTTTCCAGCACATCAGCAATCGACTGAAGGCTCCCCGCGGCCTTTCGATCAACGATGAGCGCCTTGATGCCAGAGTCGAGCGCTAGCCGTCCCTTGCCGTAGTCGGTGATCAAGTCAGCCAGGACGTCCAGATCTTCACTGCCGGCTTGAGAAAGAAGCTCGGCCAATGGCCGGTTTCGTGGAACGCTGAAATCCATGTTTTCCCCCGTATGGGTTGCCTAACCCGTCTGTCTCTTGGCGTCAGGGCTTTATCTACAATCGGCCCTTCGGATCGGATTCTAACCAAAGCCACCGTAGTCTCGGTCGTTGGAGTCGCACTGAAAGAGATCGGAAGTTCGGTCACTGGGAAAAGCGCGTGCAGCGCTTCTCGGCCATGAAGAGGGAGGGGCGGGCGATGATGAAAGTCAAGGCGGCTCAGGGGCCGAACCGCGGCAGCGCCGTTGTCAGGATCTCGATCAGCCCATGCGGCTGCTCAGTGTGGAAAGGGTTGAGCTACTGGCGCATCTAGTGACTGCCACTTGGTGTCCTTCGGAGGTCGGGGAAAGACGGCGTGGTGCTGTTCTCGGAAAGCGCTTGCGCAGCAGATCGGCGCGCGGCAGCGCCAGCGAGGGCCTTATCAGCAGGGCCGACAGCGGCAGCCAGCGTTGGGGTATCTCGATGCGGCGCCCTTCGGCCAGCATGATCGCCAGGAACTGCAGCGCCGTCACGAGGACATCCGACCAGGTGAATGCAAAAATTGGCGTGTGAAGCTCTGGCGTTCGTATCAGAAAGGATTTCGGGGAAGGGGGGCGGCCGGAGGCGGAAGCGCGGCGTCCAGTTCCCAGCCCCTCAAGGTTGACAGTACCAGCGGCCAGAACTGACTAGCCCGGGCTTGCTGAAGCTCGAGCCGCTGCTTGGCTCGGGTGGGCATTCGACCGGCCCGGCGAGGTACCAGCGGCTCTGCAGAGACCACCGTATGTGTAGCGGGCAAGGCATTTGGTGTCGATCTGCCCGTCCCGTCGGTCTCCACCAGACCATCGAGGGCGGCCGCCAAGGTGGTGATAGGCACCAACCAGCTTCCGCCGAACTTCCTCAGGCCAGGGACGATGAGTCCTCTGGAAAGCTGATCTCAGGTCTGCTCATAGCCGCCCGCACCCGTACGGTTGAGCACGCGGGCCACGTCCTCGACGGTCAGCATCGCCTTGCCGGGGAACATTTCGCGCAGCACAGGCAGGATGCCGGTCATTGCCTTGGGAAAAAGTTGGGAAAAACCATCCTTGGAAAGACCTGTTTTTGCTTGGATTTAGTGGCGTGGAACAACAAAAAAGGTTGGGCAGCTTCCTGTCCAACCTCTTGATAAATAAAGCAAATTTAGTGGTGGAGCCAAGGAGGATCGAACTCCTGACCTCGTCATTGCGAACGACGCGCTCTCCCAGCTGAGCTATGGCCCCACGGCAGGGCTTCAGTCTAGCCAAGCGCCTGCCGCTTGCCAAGCCGATCAAAGGAATTCCATGTCGAGACGCGAGGCACATCAGCGGGTGACTGTGCCGAAACCGCTTGTTTCGCCGGGTTTGGGTGCTGCGCAACGAAATCGTAACAATTTGGGGGATAATGGCGGCTTGCGCAGTTATCCTCCTTTTTGCCGCCCGGCTCGCGCAGGCCGCACGGACGCCTCCTCAGAGCATTTCATGCCCTCCCATTCCGATTCCCGCCGCCTGTCGGGTATGTCGTCTTCTTTTGTTTCCTTCCGCCGCCATCCGCTGGCCCTGGCCTGTGCCGGCCTGGCCCTGGTCGGCAGCTTCGGCGCCGCCGCACAGGACAGCGCGCCGACCCCGACCGGCCTGGACACGATCACCGTGACCGCCGAACACCGTGAGCAGAACCTGCAGGAAGTGCCGGTCTCGGTGGGCGTGGTGCAGGGCGAGCGCATGCGCGACTTCACCGCCGGCGGCGACGACACCCTGCTGGCGCTGTCCGGCCGCGTGCCGAGCCTGTATGCGGAAACCACCACCGGTCGCATCTTCCCGCGCTTCTACATCCGTGGCCTGGGCAACATCGACTTCTACCTCGGTGCCTCGCAGCCGGTGTCGATCATCCAGGACGACGTAGTGCTGGAACACGTGGTGCTGAAGTCCAACCCGGTCTATGACGTGGACCAGGTGGAAGTGCTGCGCGGCCCGCAGGGCTCGCTGTTCGGCCGCAACACCACCGCCGGCATCATCAAGTTCGACACGCTGAAGCCGACCCAGGACTACACCGGCCGCGTCAGCGCCAGCTACGCGTCCTACAACAGCGTGTCGATCGACGGCGGCTTCGGTGGCCCGATCAACGACATCGCCTCGTTCCGTGTGTCGGCCCTGTACCAGCACCGCGACGATTACGTCGACAACACCTACAAGGGCCCGAGCGCCGACGGCACGGTCAGCCCGAAGAAGAACGCCATGGGCGGCTTCGATGACCGCAACGTGCGCGCCCAGCTGCTGCTGACCCCGAGCGACCAGTTCTCGATCCTGGCCTCGGCCCACGCCCGTGATTACGAAGGCACCTCAACCCTGTTCCTGCGCGGTGCGCTGACCAAGGGCTCGAACAAGACCGACGTGCCGCGCGACAAGGTCGCCTACGACGAAGCCGGCAACAACCCGCAGGCGTACAAGACCTATGGCGGTTCGGTGAAGGCGCGTTATGACTTCGGCGCGATCGACTTCACTTCGATCACCGCCTACGAAACCACCTCCGGTTACAGCCGTGGCGACACCGACGGCGGTGCCGCGGTGAACTTCCCGGTCAACGGCGTGCCGAACGGCTACGGCCAGTCGATGGGCCGCATCCGTGACCTGGACCAGTGGACCCAGGAATTCCGCCTGGCCAGCCATGACGACAGCGCCCTGCAGTGGCAGGCCGGTGCGTTCTACTTCAACGGCAGCGACACCACCGACTTCTACCAGCGTGCATGGTTCCTGCAGGGCGCGGCCCGCAACCCGAACAACTGGGTGCGCCTGCGCAACAAGAACACCTCGTGGGCCGGGTTCGGCCAGATCAGCTACGCCTTCACCGACAAGTTCACCGTCACTGCCGGCCTGCGCCAGACCAAGGACGAGAAGCACACCCGCCTGCTGAAGACGGCTGACACTGCCGCTGGCGTGGTCACCTACAAGGGCCGCACCGACGTCAAGATGTCCGACACCACCCCGAGCTGGGATCTGAGCGCGATGTATCAGATCACGCCGGACGTGAGCGTCTACGCCAAGGTCGCACGCGGCTTCCGCGGCCCGACCATCCAGGGACGTTCGGCGGTGTTCAATGCCGACTTCACCACCGCTGATTCCGAGACCATCCTGTCCTGGGAAGCGGGCGTGAAGAGCAGCCTGTGGGACAACCGCCTGCGCCTGAACGCCACCGCGTTCACCTACACCGTCAACGACATCCAGCTCAACGGCAACGATTCGGACGGCAACGGCGTGCTGTTCAACGCCGACAAGGCCAAGGCCTACGGTTTCGAAGCGGACATGGAGCTGCGTCCGATCCCGAACCTGACCCTGAGCGCCGGCCTGAGCCTGCTGCACAGCGAGATCAAGGACAAGCGCGTCTACGCGCAGGTCTGCGGCCTCAACGGCCAGGTGGTGTGCACCGTCGGCGACCCGACCATCAAGGTCGGTGCCAACACCTTCGCGCAGATCGACGGCAACCCGCTGCCGAACGCGCCGAAGTACAACGTCAACCTGGCGGCCCGCTACGACTTCCCCGTGAGCGACGCTGGCACCATGTTCGTCTCCACCGACTGGAACAAGCAGGGTTACACCAGCTTCGTGCTGTACGACAGCAAGGAGTTCAACTCCAAGGGTGACTTCGAGGGTGGCCTGAAGATCGGCTACTCGGGTAACTACGGTGCCTACGAAGTGGCGCTGTTCGCGCGCAACATCACCAACGAGAAGAACCTCAAGGGTGTGATCGAGAACTACATGGCCGCGGTCTACAACGAGCCGCGTACCGTCGGTGTCTCGCTGAACATGAACTGGTAAGCCTTACCCCGTCGTGTAACGGAAACGGCGCTCATCGAGCGCCGTTTTTCGTTGCTGGCCAGGCATCATCCGTGCTCAAGGCGTGGCGCTGACGCCCTTGCCCAGCGCTGCATCGGACGGCGCACTGGGGCCCAGCACCTGCAGCTGCATCGCCTCCATCCGCTCCAGTACCTTGCGCTGCTTGCCGTTGAGGCCGCGCGAGGTGATTGCGATGTGCTTGCGTGCAGCGTCCAACGGCGCGGGTTGGTAGTGCACCCTGAAGCGGCGCAGGGCGCAGCCCGTCAGCTTGTCGACCGGTGCGCAGTCGTTCGCGTTGAAATCGATATCGCCGTCGGCGGCAACAATGAAGGGGCTGAGCAGGATCTGCCCTTCGTGGGCAGTGAAGGCCAGTGGCGCGTGGGCCTTGGCGATGACCGCCTGGATGCGTACGGCAGGGATGTCTTCAGGGACGATCCTGTCATCCCAGTAGCCTTCGGTCGGGCGCGAGGTTTCATAGTTCTGGGTGCCCCATGCCACGCAGTTGCCGGAAGCCACGTGCACCGAGATGCAGACCTGCTGGGAGTGCTGATCGGTCAGGACGCCCGGTGGTACCCAGACCTTCTTCCAGGAATAGAAACGGTAGTCGACGTCGGCAAGGCGGGTGGCGCCGATGTCCTTCGATACTTCGTCCATGGTCCCCAGCGGCTTCAGCTTGGCCACGCGGGTGTTCAGGCGGTAGTTCTCCGCACCGTTCAGCAGATAGGTGCCCGGCGGAATCAGATGCACCTCGAACACGTCCATCAACACCGTCCGCTGCGGGCCGGTTTCCAGTTCGTTGGTGTTGAACAGCTGCACATAGCCCTGGGAGGGAATGTCCTTGTGCTGGAAGGACACCCGCGTCGAGAACCCGGGCAGGTCGGTCGAGCGGTTGCCCAGATGAAAGCCGGGGACCGGAGAGCCGACGCCTGGCCCGCCGTTGTGCACGACATACGGGGCCGGCACCAGCACGGCAACCAGACCATCGCGGGTGGCACCGTCAATGATGTCCACCAGCTTGGCTGTGTTCTCCTTTTCCTGTGCATAGGAAAGCGGTGCGGCCTGCCCAGCGCATGCCAGGACCAACGGGGTTAGCAGCAGTGCGCAGGCGGTCGCGATCTTGAGGGTCTGCATCGACGTCTCCTTGTCAGTACCGGCAAACCCTAGCACGGCCCCAGCAGGCCTGAGGTGCACGGCGCCGGCGTGGTTCGGCGCCTTGTGCCATCAACGTGCCGGCAGCAGCGCCTGCAACCGCGATTCCAGTTCCTGCTGGCGCCAGCCGGCCAGTGCTGCCGGCCATTGGCGGCGTTCCAGATAGCTTTCCAGATGCTTGCGGGAGGCCAGCACGCCATCCGGCAGGCCCAGCTCGCGGCTGCGCTCGGCCACCGCGTCTTGAAGCTTCTTCACCGCCTGCTTGTTGCTGTCGTTGGCGGGTAGCGCCAGCGGTGCCCCGGCCTCATCGGCCAGCGGTGTGGACAGCGCCTGCCAGACCGCGCCGGCAAGCTTGCGCGGTGCCTTCGGGAACTGCTCGAACAGCTTGCCCAGCGCAGCCTCGTCGGCCGGTGGCGTGCGCGCCAGGGTGGTGGCCAGTTCGTTGTCCAGGATCCAGCTTCGCGGGCGGTCGCTGTTGCGTGCCTGTACATCACGCCAGCGCAGCAGGCGCAGCAGGCGGTGCTGTGCGGCCGCGTCGAGGAACTGCGCCGAGCGCATCGCCAGATGCGGCCAGCGGTCTTCGTCATTGGCGACGCTGGCCAGCAGGCGCTCGCCATCGTCGTGCAGCCACTGCTGGCGGCCGAGTGCCTGCAGCTTGGCATCAATGGCGTCATGCAGCGCGAACAGGTGCTCGACGTCGTCGGCGGCATACTGCAGCTGCGACTCCGAAAGCGGGCGGCGCATCCAGTCCGAACGGGTTTCGCCCTTGGCCAGGGCGACGCCGGTGATTTCCGCCACCAGCTTCTGGTAGCCCATGCCGCCGCCGATGCCGGCCAGCGCAGCACCGATCTGGGTGTCGAACAGCGGCCGTGGCAGCACGCCGCACGCCCACTTGAAGGCGACCAGGTCTTCGCTGGCGCTGTGCATCACCTTGGTGATGGATTCATCGCCCAGCCACGGCGCCAGCGCCTCGGTCATGCCGGGAATCAGCGGGTCGATCAGCAGGATGTCCTGCCCGATCGCCATCTGCACCAGGGCCAGCTGCGGCCAGAAGGTGCGTTCACGGATGAATTCGGTGTCCAGGCCGATGCGGGTCGGGCGCTGCTGGAAGTACGCATCCAGCTCGGCGGGGGTGGTGATCCAGGTTGCCACGGGTCAGGGCCTACTACTCGGGTTTGCTCAGGCAGGGGAGAATAGCCTAACGTCGGTGCGCGTCCGTGCCGAAGGAGGCTTTGCTTGCGTTTTTCGTTGTCACCCGTGCTGTGCACCGCCCTGGCCTTGGCCCTGGCCGGCTGCACGCCGTCACCCCCCACGGCAACGGACCAGAGTGCCGGGGAACAGGCGCGCCCGTCCGCGGACGCAGACAGCGACGAGCGCCCGCAGGCCGGGCAGGGCAGCGTGACCATCGCCGGTGAGGATGCCGCCGAGGATGTACAGCAGTGGACGCCCCCGCGGGTGGACCGCCAGGGCCGCAGCCTGGCCCAGTTGCGACGCGCCGCCGAGCAGGCGTTCGCCGAAGGACGGCTCTATGAGGATGCCGATGCCGCCATCCCGCTGTGGCTGGCGGTACAGGAAGAGGATCCGGATGACCGCCAGGCCCGCCAAGGCCTGCAGCGCGCCCGCCAGCGCCTGCAGCAGCAGGCGGATGCGTTGCTGGTGCGGCCGCTGAAGCAGCGCGAGGCGCTGGCCGAGGCCAGCCGCCAGGCGCTGGTGCTGCTGACGCTGGCGCCGAAGGACGAGAAGGTGCGTGCGCTGCAGGGACGGGTGGAGCTTGCCCAGCGGGTCGTGGCCTATAACCGCGCCGGCGAAGAGGACCTGCGCTCGGACCGGATCGGTGAAGATGGGGATGGGGCCATCGGCAACTTCCGTGAGGCACTGGCACTGGATGAGGACAACAGCCGCGCACGGCAGGGACTGGCCGCGGCCGAAAGTGGACTGATCCGCCGCGCCGAAGACGCGGCACGCACGCGTGATTTCGCCAGCGCCGGCACCTGGCTGGCCGAAGCGAGCAAGGTGCGCGACTCGTCGCCCACCATCGCCGACGCGTTCGAGCGCATCGAGCAGATCCGTGCGGCGGCATTGCTGCAGCTGCGCGATGACGGCCTGCGCGACCTGTCCACGCCGCAGGGCCTGAAGCCGGCGCGCGAGAAACTGGCCGAGGCCCTGCGAATCGCCCTGCCGGGAGACGCGGTGGTGGCCCAGCTGCGTGAGCGTATCGACCTGGCCACCCACTACGGCAGCTTCCGCCCTGGACAGGTGTTCAGCGACGCCATGCGCGATGGCGGACGCGGGCCGCAGATGGTGGTGGTGCCGCATGGCGGTTTCCAGATGGGCGCCGGCGATGCCGAGCCGGGCTCGAGCGATGCCGAGCGACCATCGCACTATGTGCGCTTTGATCGAGGCTTTGCGATGGCGATCACCGAGGTCACGGTCAGCGATTTCCAGCGCTACGTGAAGGCGACCAATGCGCGCCCACGGGCGACGCGGCGCGGCCATTCGGTGGTCTATGACGAACGCAGCGGCAACTTCATCCGCCGCAGCGGCGTGGACTGGCGCTCGGATTACGACGGTGGCCGCGCGATGGCCAATTCGCCGGTGATGCACGTCAGCATCCGCGATGCCGAAAACTATGCGGCGTGGTTGTCCGAGCAGACCGGGCGCAGCTACCGGTTGCCCAGTGAAGCAGAGTTCGAGTACGCGCTGCGCGGTGGCAGCAGTGGTCGCTACCCCTGGGGCGATGCCGGCACGCCGCCGCCGGGCAGCGGCAATTTCACCGGCAGCAAGGACGTGTCGCCGTCAGGGCGGCATTGGCACAACGCCTTCATCGGCTATGGCGATGGCTGGTGGGGGCCGGCACCGGTAGGGAGTTTCCAGGCCAATGCCTTCGGCCTGCACGACATGGGCGGCAATCTCAGCGAATGGGTGGCCGATTGCTGGCATGCCAGCTACCGGCGCGCGCCCTCCGATGGCGCCGCCTGGTTCAACCCGGGCTGCCGCGCACGGGTGATCCGGGGCGGCAACTGGGCCAATGCGCCGGAGCAGACCCGTGCCGCCTGGCGGCAATCCCAGGACTCGGATACCACCAACGCGCGCATCGGCTTCCGCCTGGTACGCGGCATCTGATCGGCGGCCGGCTTCACCCGTTGCTGGCATCGGCGCACTAAGATTGCGCCGTGCCCGCCGGCCGGCGGGGCCTGCTGGAAGCCGACCCGATGCGCAATGATCCCTTCTCCCGCTCGCCGCAAGGCCCGCAACGGCGCGGCCTGTTCGGCAACATCCGCTGGTGGGTGCTGTTGCTGGCCGCCGGCTATGCGGTCTTCTACTGGTTTTCCAACCGCACGGTGGATCCGTATACCGGCGAGAAGGTGATGATCGACAGCAGCCTGGATGCGCGGCAGGAGACCGCTTTGGGGCTGCAGGCCTACCAGCAGATCCTGTCGCAGGAACGGCCGATGGATCCCAATGCGCCGATCGCGCGCGATGTGCGCGACATCGCCCAGCGGCTGATTGCCAAGGTCGACGTGGTGGAGACCGCGCTGGCCCAGGAGCACGGTGTGCAGCCGGCGCATTTCGCGCGGGATTTCCAGTGGGAAGTGAATGTGATCCCATCCGAGCAGGCCAACGCGTTCTGCCTGCCGGGCGGCAAGATGGCGGTCTACACCGGGCTGGTGCCGGTGGCGCGCACCCGTGATGCGATGGCGGTGGTGATGGGCCATGAGATTGCCCATGCGCTGCTGCGCCACGGTGCACAGCGCATGGCCCAGCAGAAGCTGACCCAGATCGGGCAGGTGGCCGGCGCCGCCAGCGGCATGGATGCGCAGCAGCAACAGATGATGATGTCGGCGATGGGTTATGGGTATCTGCTGCCGTATGCGCGCAGCCACGAGACGCAGGCCGATGAAGTGGGGCTGATGCTGGCCGCGGCAGCGTGCTTCGATCCACGCGAGGCGGTGCCGCTGTGGCAGCGCATGGGCCAGGCCAGCGGTGGCCAGTCACCGCCGGAATTCTCCTCGACCCATCCCAACCCGGGTACCCGCATCCAGAACCTGCAGGCGTTGATGCCGAAGGCGCTTGAGTACCGGCAGAAGTTCTGCGAGCAGGCAAAGTAGAGGGTTGTTCGGCAGGGCTGCGCCCTGCACCTGCCGAAGCAACAGCAACAGCGTGCATTCCGTGGGATGGCGGGGTGGGTCCGGTTGCGGGGGCCGCTGCAAGTCCCCCTCCGGGGCCCGGCCCAGCCGCTGGCGGCTGTGCGTTCGGGCGCTTGCGAAGCAGTGCTTCGCAAGCAAAGCGCCCTCACCCATGTAAGCTCGGTCGCCGCTTGCTCGTGTGCGCAGTCCTGCG